>NZ_PENY01000037.1:0-99396 GCF_003144445.1 Proteus sp. TJ1640 | reverse complement strand
CGGCTTAGCTCAGTTGGTAGAGCAACTGACTTGTAATCAGTAGGTCACCAGTTCGACTCCGGTAGCCGGCACCATATAAGAACCCGTTATCTCGTAAGAGATAGCGGGTTTTTTCTTTATTAGTTACGTTAAATAATGTTAAATCATTTACTAATTTGTATTATTTCCCTGTATCTCGTTGTTTCATTATGTAAGATAAAATTATTCTTTTATCTTACCTTTTTCATTATTATCCACTTCAATCGGAATATAATAATTAACATCTTTTAATAACGATGCAGGATTAGTAGCGAGAATTGAAGCTGGATAATCATCTTTAAATATATACTCTTCAATATCGGGAGCACCATTCTTTCTTGGGATATTAAGTTTTCTAAGTAAAATACCATAGGTGTTATAGATAATATCTTTATAATCTAATTTTAATAATGCTTCTGGAATACTGAATTTTAAATACTTTGTATTTTTTATATGTGCATGATTTTTAAATTGAGGATGATAAACGTCAGGTTTATTTTCCATCATAGTTGCATATTTTATTGTCAATTCATTATTTTTATTAGATAAAATATTATGTAAAGCATATACCCGCTCATGCTTGGAGTGCGTATGTTGAAAGAATACTTTCCAGTAATCTTCTCGCGCTTTTTCTGTATTAAAATTCCAACCAATCATATTAGCTTTATAGGTATGCTCTATACCGATTAATGGAAGAGAGTCTATTGTGACGATTTCGATATCTAAATTAAAACCACTAAATTTTCTTAACGGTAATGTAAAGCCATAAGCTTGCCAATTCTCTTTTCTACGATAATTATAGGGCGTCATATCAAATAGCTTTTTAAACGCTCTTGAGAATGTTTGCTGAGAATCAAAACGATATTTTAATGCAATATCTAGCAGTGGTGTTTTTTGTAAGCGTAATTCAACAGCAGCACAAGAAAGTCGTCTTGCTCGAATATAAGAGGCTAATGTCAATCCTGTTTGCTCTTTAAACATGCGTTGAAGATGCCATTTGGAATATCCTGATTTTTGTGAAACATTCTCAAGTTTTAGATCTTTCTCTAAATTTTCTTCAATCCAATAGATAATATCTGTAATGACATTTTCACTAAACATATTCTAGCTCTAATTAAAAAATTATTATTGGTAATAGTAAACAATACGCGTATCTAACCAATTTACATAAGATACTGTAATGAAATTAAATTTGATTGTAAATTTATAAAAATATTTACTCTAACATTAGATTTTAAAATGATGCTCTATCTCGATAAACTGAGTATTAATATAACATTCTGATATTACCTGATAGGACTATAATTACTTGAATAAAATAACGAGCAATTAGATATTCTTTTTTAGATAAAATCTAAGCTAAAAGTGTTATTTATACAAAAATTAATGTGTTTATATAAGAATAAAACGTAAATAGCTATTATTCTAAATTAATAGAATATAACTACTGTTATTAAATTTAAATTAAATAAAAAACTAACTAAAAATAGAAAAGATAAGTGCCATAGGAAAACTAAGCGGCCAAGTTAAGGCGATTAGTAATGCACTTAAAAGGCGCATAGCTAGACTCGGATCTTTGGTTAAAAAGAAAGTAATAATAAACGATATTACAGCTCCAATAAGGTAGCTTATTCCAATAATAGAGATAGCAGACATAACAGATCATTCAGTAAATAGACTGCAACAATTGTACTCTAAAATTGTTAAAGAAACAGAGGAATAGGGCAAACTTTTCAATAAATGTCATTACTAATGTGCAAATTTTAAACATTCATCTCATTTTTGATCTCCGATTTCTTTTGGAAGTAATCACACAAGATAATAACAAGATTAAAGCTGAAGAATCAAAAAATGAAATATATCGCATTGATTTTATTTGTTATTTATAACAATCTTTATTGTTTTAAAATGATATTCTATAAACAATAGAACAAAACGATATAGATTTTTTTTAGTAGTTTCACTATAAAAATTAAAATTTTTAAATGCTGATTTTTAAGGCAGGATAGTGATGAAGAGATAAATTTGATGTTTGTAAATGCGCAGGTTAATTATATTACATCATGATATCGACAGAATGTAACAAATGGGATGAATGCCATTTTATACATACTTGTAGATAAATTGGCTTATGGATGGCGCGACTTAATGGATTTAAGCGTTAGCTAGGAAGCATTTAAAATCCCCTTTTAAGATTGAAAAGGGGATTTATTTTTATGCCCTTTTCGGATTGGGGTTAATAGCTGTCACTATATTAAAATGGTAACTTACTACAGTAGTAAACCGACAATGACGTTTATTTTGATGAAAATAAACGCTATTTTGATTAATAAACAACTAGCGTGGTAGTTTTTATGATCCCTTACCAATCAACTTTGACGTTTTGGTTTGAAGAATGCACACCAGAGCAATGGTTTAAAAAAGATCTTCAGTTTGATAAAGAAATTAGCCGCAAATTTGGTGAATTATGGTTAAGCGCGAGTCGTGGTGAGCTGGCATCATGGAGAGAAACGATAGAAGGACGCTTAGCTGAGATTATTATTCTTGATCAGTTCTCGCGTAATATTTGGCGCGATACACCAAAAGCCTTCGCCCAAGATAATATGGCCTTAATCTTAGCGCAAGAAGCTATTCGGTTACCTGAATATCTGACATTAACCCCCGTTAAACGTAAGTTTATGATAATGCCATTTATGCATTCAGAGTCAGCTAAAATTCATCAAGATGCGGTTATCTTTTTTTCTCAGCTTAATGATGAAAATACTTATCAATATGAACTAAGACACAAAGAAATTATTGATAAATATGGTCGCTATCCTCATCGTAATGAAATTTTAGGACGAACATCTACACCAGAAGAATTAGATTTTTTACAACAACCTGGCTCTTCATTCTAAAAAAATGCATACCTAAAAAGGTATGCATTTTTGTTTTTTTTATAGCTGATTAATCAGCTATAACTTTAGATTACATTGTAATATGCCATAAGTTATAGAAAGCGATACGGCCTGATAACTCGGCAATAATGACCGCAGCAGCACAAGTTACTAGCGTCATTTTTGATGCCTGTGCTTTTAGGGCTGTAAATCCAACGATAACAATACCCAATGCTAATATCGCTAATTGGAATCCCCAAAATAGAGATTGATCAGCGCTGAGTTCTGGGCCAGTAAAGCCAAGGAAGCTAACATAACCAGAGCGAGTAGCAAAAGTAATAATGGCACCGATAATAAAGGATAATGCGCCTAAACGTCTTGCACCTATTGCCATTGCTAATACACCACCGCCAACTAACAGTGTCATCCAGAATTGCAATGTAGTGTAGTCTGTATTCCAGTTAGCAATTGTAGGAATATGATAAACTTGCGGAATTGACCAAACAAATGCTAAACCAAAAACAACGGTAAATAGGTTACAAATTTCACGTAATCCCTTCCATTTTTTCATTATAGTGAGAGCAACAGTTGCGAAAGCAAAACCTGTAAACACACCACTTAAAAACGCTTCGTTACTCATTGGAGAACGACCAACGCCTAAAAGCATATTGAAAAAACGCAGTGGCTGACCAACGTGTAATCCACCAATACCTAAACCAACTAATGTTAAAACCAAAGCTAAAATATTCGCATTACGTAGTTGGTTTTCATCAATTTGACCTAATTTTTTACTGATATAAGCAATAAGAAATAGGCCTGCTGCTGATGAACCTAAAACAGTAAAAAAGACTAGAGGAAGTTCATGCATGGTTTATACCTCCGCCGCATTTTGAACTGAACCGGTTTTATCACCAGAAGGTTTAGCTTCTTTGTGTGCTTTGATCACGATATTTGGATTGGTCAAACTAGGATCAGGCATTGGTGCGATACCACACTCAGTACCGTGTTTTGCTCTGATCACTTCAATATCATCAAAATCAAGTGCACGTTGAGGACAAGACTCAACACAAACCGGTTTCATGCCTTGTGCTACACGTTCGTAGCAACCATCACACTTAGACATGAGCTTTTTCTTCTCATCGAATTGTGGTGCACCATAAGGGCAACGTAACTCACAATAACGACAACCAACACAAATATCTTGGTTAACAACCACTAAACCATCTTCTTCACGTTTATGCATAGCGCCAGTTGGGCAACCTGCTACACAAGTAGGATTTGAACAATGGTTACAAGAAATGGATAAATAATAACTGTAGATATTTTGTGTCCAGATCCCGTCTTGTTTTGCCCAGCTACCACCACCGTATTCATAAACACGACGGAATTTAGGCCCTAAATCTAAATCTTTTTCATCCTTGCAACTGACTTGACAGGTTTTACAGCCAGTGCATTTAGTGGAGTCAAAATAAAAACCATATTGCTTCATGAGTTAACTCCTTATGCACGTTTCACTTCAACAAGGTTTGTATGTTGTGGATTTCCTTTAGCAAACGGCGATGGGTGCCAGCTTGTTAATGTATTAATACATCCACCTGTATCTACACCTGTTGTATCAAGTGAACGCCACGCACCTTGCGGTACAGCAATCACACCAGGTAATACACGATCTGTCACTTTAACGAGAATATTTAAACGACCACGATCATTATAAATCTCAGCAATATCGCCAGATTTTAATCCGCGTTCTTGCGCATCAATTGGGTTTAACCAGAATTGATGTGGAATAGCTTCACGTAACATAGCGACGTTATAGTAACTTGAGTGAACGTGGCCTTTGTCGTGGAAACCGGTCATTTGTAGAGGGAATTTCTCTTTAAGCTTAACGTTTTCAACACCTTCTTCATTTTTACAATATTCTGGAATTGCAGGGATACGGTCGCCTTCAGGTAAAACCCAGCCATCGGTATCTTGCATTAGTTTTTCAGAATAAATTTCAATCTTACCTGACGCTGTTTTTAATGGATTAGCGATAGGATCTTGACGGAATGCTTCAAGTGCAACGTATTGATTACGATTAGGTAATTTACGATCGATAATTCCTACATCGTTAGTTTCTGCAAATGTAGGTAGCGCTGGATTTTTCTCACGCATTTGGTTATAGCAAAATTCAATCCACTCTTCGTAAGTACGTCCTTCAGTAAATTGCTCTTTGGTGCCCATTTTTTCTGCTATGTCAGTTAAGACATCATAGCAAGGGCGGTTTTCCCAAAGTGGTTTAATCGCATTTTGTAAACGGACGACATAGTGGTAAGCACCACTTGCATAAGAGTTATTGATAAGATCGTTAGTCTCAACAGTTGTCACATCTGGCAATAAAATATCAGCGTATTTTGCAGATGGTGTCATGTGGTTATCCCACACTAAAATAAACTCACATTTTGATTCATCTTGCAGTAAATCATGTGTTTTATTCAAGTCAGCGTGTTGGTTACCAATCACGTTACTGGAATAACACCACATAAATTTAATACCCGTGTCGAGTTTATCTTTATTTCTAACACCTGCATTTTTGCTGGTCAGTTGATCACCGCGAGCAATTGCTTCAGACCACATAAATGTTGGGATCAAGGTTTTAACTGGGTTAGGCAGAGCAAAACTGGCAACTGGATAAGCAACGTTACCGCCCCAACAACCGGTATTTGTACCTGGACGACCAATATGACCTGACATTAATGGTAGCATCATAATCGCGCGACATGCCTGCTCACCATTTGAAGTACGCTGGATACCCCAACCTTGAGAGATCCACGCAGCTCTTGCACCACCAATTTCACGCGCTAATTGGATAATACGAGAAACAGAAATACCGGTTAATTTACTCGCCCATTCAGGTGTTTTGGCAATGCCATCTGGGCCATTACCTAAAATATAATCTTTATAAGAGCCATTTTCAGGCGCTGATGCTGGTAATGTTTGTTTATCCCAACCGACACAATATTCACGTAAGAAATCTTCATCGGTGATGCCTTCTTGGATCATTACATAACCTAATGCAGCGACTAATGCAGCATCAGTACCTGGATAAATAGGGATCCATTCGGCACCTAATGTTGTCACACTATCGGTACGACGAGGGTCAATGATGATAACTTTACTTTTGCTCTTATCTAAAGCATTTAATGTTTCATAGAACTGACCACCACCAGACATACGAGTTTCAGCAAGGTTATGACCAAACATCACGACTAAGTCTGAATTCTCAATTTCTGTTAACAGTGATTCTAACATGTCCCCATAAACATAAGGCACAATACCGGTTAATTGAGAGTATGAATAAGTACCATAGTCACTTAAAAAGCCGCCAACAGTGCTTAATAAACGTTTACATGCGGTTCTACCGTGTAAGTTTGCGCCAGTAGAGCCTGTACCATATTGGTAATAAATGGACTCATTACCGTATTTTTCGATGGTATATTTTAATTTTTCCGCGATGATTGAAGTGGCTTCATCCCAAGAAATGCGTTCAAATTTACCTTCACCACGTTTACCAACTCGCTTCATTGGGTATTTTAAACGATCTGGGTTATACGTTTTCCAGCGTACAGAACGACCACGCAGACACGGGCGAATTTGGTGAAGACCGAATGTTGAATCGTCATACATAGTTTCGTTAGAAATACGACGAATAACGCCATCTTTCACATGCACTTTTAATGGACAACGGCTACCACAGTTCACTAAGCATGCACTGTATTTGATAGTTTCTGAAGTCTCATCAGGACGAATACCCTGGGGGATTTGAGCATTAGCAGCGAATGGTAATGAAACCGTTCCTGCAACAGCGGCAGCACCAGAAATAACTGCTGCAGACTGAATGAATCCACGCCGACTCATTTCAGTAATAGAAGTATTATTTTTAATTTTTGACATTGACATTACCCTAACATTTTTCACAACAAGTAAAGTTGTATATATATGTTAAGTTATAACCCTTCTACCTATAATGATTTATATCAATATAAAAAATGTTAATAACGTTATCTAAAAAAATAATTATTAAACAAATGGTTACATTTTTTGATAAATACCACTTTAGTGGTAAACGAAATATAAATTAAATAGGATTTAACAATCAATCGATATGTAAAAAATAACATATCGATTTTCATAAATATCTAGAAAAACAAGATTGTTAACATAATAACAAAATAAGAGATTAAAAATATTTGTTAATTAGAAAAGTAAAAAAGAAGAATAACTCTTCTTTTTTACTTAATACGAAAATGATTTATTGAGGATTATTTTCGACAGGAAATCGGAGTGCTCTTACATCATTTCCGGTTGGAGATTGGTGAACCCTTAAGCCGAATTGAGGCAAAATAGCAAAGATATGATCAAATATATCTGATTGAATTGCCTCGTATTGAACCCAAACAGTGGTGTTCGTAAAGGCGTAAATTTCAATGGGTAGCCCATCCGAAGTTGGTGCTAATTGTCTTACCATAATCGTCATTTGCTTATGAACATTAGGATGGTTTTTTAAATAAGCTTCAACATACGCACGGAAGGTTCCAATATTGGTCATGCCTCGTTGGTTTAATGGTGTTTGACATTCATTGCCCAAGGTTGCATTGAATTGATTAATTTCACTTTCCTTATTTTTTATATAAGGCGCTAACAAGTGGGCCTTTTCCAGATTATCAATTTGTTTTTTATCTAAAAAATGGATGCTGTTAATATCAAGAGCAAGACTTCTTTTAATACGACGTCCTCCTGATTTTGTCATTGCTTGCCAGTTTTTAAAGGAATCTGAAATCAGAGAATAAGTTGGAATAGTCGTAACCGTATTATCCCAATTACGCACTTTGACAGTTGTTAAACTAATATCAATGACAGCGCCATCAGCGCCATATTTAGGCATTTCTAGCCAGTCACCAAGACTTATCATGTTGTTTGCAGATAATTGAATACCGGCGACTAATCCCATAATTGGATCTTTAAACACCAACATTAATACCGCCGTCATGGCGCCTAAACCACTGAGTAAAATAAGGGGTGATTTGCCAATGAGTAGGGAAATAATCATTATCCCAATCAGCACTGAGGCGGCGAGTTTTAAGCTTTGAAAAATACCTTTTAATGGTAATCGGCCAAATGAGGATGAATTTCTCATGATCTGCATACAGAGATCCATAATAGAGAAAAGCATCAACAAGCCAAAAATTAAGCACCATGCTTGAGCACTGGTGGTGAGAATTTCTTGGGTTTTACCCGATCCCATCCACACCAACGCTTGGATATTAACAACAATACCTTGGATTAAAAAAGCAAACCGACTAAATAACTTATTTATTTCTAGAGAAAGTTGCCATTTCTGATCGTACTGACTTATCGCTTTGGAAATTTTAGGTAAAACTAACCTGTGCAAAATAAAATGAAGAATGATTGCGACAAGAAAAATAATGGCTAAAACGAGTAGGAGAGAAGCAACTTGGGCGTACTCTTCATTAAATTGACGTATCCATGTAAGCAGTTGCTGCTGCATAAAATATCCTCATAGTTAATGCGGGTTGTATATTAAGATTATAGAAAAGAGAGCTTAGTTCAATAAGGTGAATTTTTTGTTACGAAAAATGCGAGGGTAAACGAAAGGGTGAATAAGCGTAGTAGAGTGAATAAAAGCCAGAAATAGTCTTTTGTACGATGAGGGTGCTATTTCTGGCTTTATACTATATTTTATTTTTAAATCAAATAATTACAGTAAGCGAGTTGATGATAATTTTACAACAACTTGGTGCAGATGAGTAATAAAAGAAGTCATTGATTTCATATTAAGTATCCTATTAATAAAATGTGACTCATATCACAAATATTTTCTAAGATTGATTTTAATCACATTTCCATAACAGTCAAGAGCTTTATGCAAAAATATTTTAAATTTTAAATTATTTTTTATATTAAAGGTGTTTTTATTGTTTCCATAAATGGGTTTATATTGGAATGCTTTTTATCTTGTTGTTTATTAAACATTTTTTTGTTTCGTCTAACAACAATGCTTAGTTGACTTTTTTCTATTGTGATTTTCGCTCAAATTTTTTGCTTTAAGCTAAAAATGGAATCGGAAAAAGAAAGGAAATCACTCAATGAATATCGAAACAAAAGAAGAACGTTTGCAAAAAATCATACAAGGTGAGAAGGACAAGTTAGCTCTTCAGCCTCCCGTTCATAATATGCAGTCTCAAGTTGTTACTGATGATGATGATGTGAAGATTGAGTTCAATCAAGTCAAATCATTACCAGATGAGACTGATAACGAAGTTAAAATGAACCGAGTTATCAAGTATGAGGTGGTTGTCACGGGGATTAATCTACGTTTGGCAGAATGGCGTACGAGTCCGAAAGGGATTTTAATTCTACCTAATAATAAAGATGTCTACATCACGATAGTGGATGACAACAAAACAGAAATTTCTTTAATGGGTAATCGAAGTGGGGTAGCATCATTACAATTAATCTTAAAAGATGAAGATGATGAAAACATTGTTCATTATGCAACACCGATTCAAATTCGAGTTACTCCTCCAAAGCCTAATCCTAATAATGATTGTATAGCGACTAATTGTGAGAAGTTTGATGACTTGTTAACAATACGTTCAGAATCTATGCAATGGCCAAGTAAGTGGGAAAGTGTTTCTAAAAGTTTTGTGGTACATCTTCAAGATGAAGACGGTGAGGATAGTCAAAATAAAGAGGTCAAATTAATTTACGATGTGGAGAATAGCACATTAGCTGTTGAGCCAGAAATTTATAATTCCGATGGCGAGCAAAGTAATATTAGCAAAACGAACAAATACGGTATTGCAAATTTTAAAGTGAAATTTAAAAAGAGTGAACCTAAACAAATCGCTATATTCCATGCCGAAACTGAAAATAGCGAAGATCCAACGAAGCCAATTAAATCCAGAGATTACTATGTTGAAATGACAACGGAGAAATTGCCTTCTCCTAGAGTGCCTGCAACATTAAATGGTATTCTCAGCTATCATAGCGAAAATTATTGCGTTAACGCGAATCTTATTTTAGGTCGCGATATTAGTGAAAGCACCCAAGTTGGGTTTTATTTTAATGACCAACTTAAGATGTTGCCATGTACTGATAAATCAGCCGTTTCTGTGAAATTAGAAAATCAGTCATTAACAAATGGTATTCATTATATTTCTTTCTTTACTGTTGATATATTCGATAATGTCTGTTTTTCTCGACGTGAACGTATTATTGTTGATAACTCTTTAACGGGGGAGTGCAGTAAACAAATTAGAAATATTGCACCTAAACCTAGTATTAGTGTCATTATTCCACAAATTTGTGACCGCTATTTTAACTCTGTAAATATTAGGCTTGTTCCTTCTTTATGTTTGCAAATTAAAAACCGCGTAGCAAAAATGAATATCCAAAAAATAGTCATCATCTTTAATGGTTATTCTCGGGCAAATAGCAGTGATAGAACTCTAGTGTATCGTTCTACACTTGAAATCTACGCCGATGATCCTCGTTTAGATGATTTCTTACACGATGCAACACTTAATAACGATCCTATTAATATCGTTGAAATTGTTGAGCCTGCATTAGAGAGTATTTTGGCAGATGCATTGCCTAATATTGAAGTCGGGCATCTCGGTATTCAGGTGATGGTATTTGAAAGAACAGGAAACTGTTATCTTTGTGGAGAAAATATGTATACGGTATCTCTGCGTTTACCTTGTGCTTAACATAAGAAGATTTTTTCTACTAAGGAGCCACATTATGTGGCTCTTTACGTTTAAAGCTACTGTTAGCTGAAAAGATGATTAGTGCGTCATTCGTTTTATAGCACCAGTAATGGATAAAATAGTGATTGAGCTTAAAATAAGCTGTATACCAATTAGCGCCATAACTAAAGCGATAGATGTTTCAAGATTAAATGCGAATAAGAAATAAGCGATAACTAAATCTAAAATACCCGCTAGAATATTAAACCAGCCATAATAATTATCTTTAATTTGTTTGAAACCGATAACTAAACGAAATATTCCTGCAAAAATAAATAAAAAACTAATAAAGAAAGCAAGACTTAGCATTCCTTGCAATGGATCAGAAATAAAAATATAGCCGAGCAGAAGATAAATAAAACCCGCTAATAATGTAATCAGTATTGACCAACCTGAAAACACTTGGGTATTAAAGCCACCAAAAATGGTCGAGATACCACAGACTATAAATATAATACCTAACAATACGCTGATAACGATACCAGAAGAGAGCGGATTAATAATACAGATAATACCAGCAATTAAACCTAATACAGCAATAATGTTCATTAAAGTGCATTGTTTTTTAACTAGTTTTCCTGTTAGTTGAGATAAATTATTTTTATTAATATCTAACATAGCAACCTCTTTTTCCTTATGTTTGGTACATAAGCTAAATTATAGCAATTTTTGCTTATATAGCATGATTTCTTTAAAAAAAAATATAATTAAAAGAGGTATGAAGGTAGATAAATCATTTTTGAAATATAAAATTGAAAGAGTAGAGTGGTAGGTTAAATCAAATTTATAGCGGAGGTAAAATGTCTGATATAGTGTATTTAGACGGTCACTTTGTACCTAGAGAACAGGCTAAAGTATCTGTTTTTGACCGTGGTTTTTTATTTGCAGATGCAGTTTATGAGGTTACTGCGGTTATCGATAGTCAACTAATCGACTTTAGCGGGCATGTCCAACGATTACAACGATCATGTAAAGAATTGGATTTATCGATTCCCATTACTAAAGATCAATTAATTAATATTCATCATCAGCTTATCGAAAAAAATAATCTTCATGAAGGGCTTATTTATTTGCAAATAACTCGAGGTACAGATTCCTCTCGTTTTTTTGATTTTCCACCTTCATCCGTATCTTCCACAATAGTGGCTTTTGTTCAACATTCAACAGTGGTTAATCACCCTAATGCAAAAGAAGGGATTTCAGTGATCAGTGTTGAAGATATTCGTTGGCAACGTTGTGATATAAAAACCGTTGCCCTATTAGCTGCTTGTTTAGCCAAACATCAAGCACATCAACAAGGTGCTGATGATGCTATTTTAATTAAAGAAGGCTATATAACAGAAGGTAGTTCAAGTAATTTCTTTATTGTTAATCATGATAATGAAATTATTACACGGCCACTGAGTCAGGATATTTTACCAGGTATTACACGCCAAGCGATTATTCAATTAGCGAAAGAAGAAGGGCTTAAAATAATAGAACGCCGATTTACACTTGATGAGGCGAAAAAAGCCAAAGAAGCTTTTATTAGCTCAGCGACTACATTAATTTGGCCAGTTATTTCAATCGATAATCAAGATATTAATCAGGGTGCAGTTGGGCATTTATCCCAACGGTTACGAGAGATTTACCTTGATAAAGCACTTAAAAAATAATTGACTAGACAGATATTCTTTATCAAATTTATCGCACTGCTTTCAGATTTTTATTGTTATATAGCAGTGCGGTAAATTTATCATTTATTCTGTTAATCATTATCTGATGATTTCACTTCTAAAGGTAAAACAATAATAAAACCAATCCCTTTATTATTTAATCCTTCAGTAATAATTAGCGATGCTTGAATTTTATTAGCGAGATTTTGTGCAATAGATAGACCTAATCCGCTGCCTGTTGCGTTAGAGCCGGGAACGCGATAAAAACGTGAAAATAGAGCATTGATATGTTCTTTTGCGACACCAGGGCCATTATCACGCACAATAACATGGATCCCTTCCACGTATCGATTCTCAATAGTTATCTCAACTTGGCTACCTTTAGGGCAATATTTTATGGCATTATCAAGCAGATTATTAAATATAGAAAGTAAAGCCTGTTTATCGGTTTTAATCGTTAAAGCGTGGCCTTCATTAAGTGATAACTCAATATTTTTAGTAATCGCATAAGGAACGTGTTGTGCTATTGCATTTCCAATGACGTTATAGATATCAAGAGATTCTATTTTTAATGGGAAGTTGTCACATTCTAGTCGCGCTAAATCAATTAATTGATGAGAAAGAGCAGCTGCTCTATCAAGAGATTGTTTCATATCATCAATAATTTCTTCTCGCTCCAGCTGATCATCGACTAAAGAGAGTAAGTGTAATTGAGCAATAACTGCAGCTATTGGTGTTCTTAATTCATGAGCTGCATCTGCCATAAATTGTTTTTCACGAATATTGGCCGCGTCAATTCTGGCCATTAATTGGTTTAGTTCTTTGAAGATAGGGCGAATTTCTTTAAATTGCTGGCTTACATTAATTGGTGTTAAGTTACGCGGTTTGCGATTGGAGATAAGTTCAGCTGCTTGTCTTAAAGGTCGTAAACTAAAATAAGCGGTAATTAAGATTGCAAAAATAACAGTTGCGAGAATAAATAAGAAAGGAATAAAGGTGCCTTCAACGGGGTTACCAATAACATGGCCTCTGTCTTCAACTGATTCACCAATAAAGACTTTTATTTTATGTTTTTCTCCCCAACTAAAAGAAAGTATCCATTTTTCACCAGCGACAGACACTTTTTCTGATGCTAATGAAAGTACTCTTGTTGGGATCGGCAACTCAGGGCGATTAGTATAAATCAGCGTATTATTTTCATCTAAGGCAATAAACCATGGTAGATATTGTAGTTCATCCTCTTCGCCATTAAGCATGGCATCGATATACATACCTTGTAAATTATGAGCGACTTCTTTGATAACTTCAGGTTGATCAGCCACAATCTCTAAGGTATTAGCAAAACCTTTGGCAATAATTTCTTGCTGTTTGTTGTAAACCTCTTCGAACTCAGCAAGATAATCAAATTGTATCCAAGCTAACCAAACGCCCCAAAGCATAACTATGGAGATAATCTGAAGGACAATGGTGTAAATAAAGAAGGAGCGGATCTTCATTTAATTAGTTTCTTTTTTTAATAAATAACCTACGCCACGAACCGTGATAATACGTTCTTTACCTATTTTTCTCCGTAAATTATGCATATGCACTTCAAGGGAATTGCTTTCAATTTTATCGTCTAAACCAAATAAACGTTGTTCCAATTCTGATTTACGCACCACGTTGTCAGTATTACGCATTAATTCATATAATAGTTGATATTCTTTACCTGATAATAAAAGCAATTCGTCATTTAAAGTGACTTGATGGTTTGCTGGATTAAGTTGTAGATCACCAATAGACCATATTTGTGAAGAAAAACCGGCCATTCTACGACTAACCGCTTTTACGCGAGAAATTAGTTCTGGCATAGCAAAAGGCTTTGGTAAGAAATCATCTGCACCTGAATCTAATGTTTGTACTAAATTATCAATTTGAGTGCGGGCAGTTAAAATGATAATCGGGATTTTCTCGCCATTTTTTCTAAGTGCAATCAGTTCATCCTGCCCCTCACCATCAGGTAGGCCTAAATCTAATAGCATTAAATCAAAAGGACGCTGACTTAATTGAACACGAGCATCTGCAAGCAATCTGACCCAACATGGATGAAAACCAGCAATTTCAAGCCCGCGACAAAGTGCTTTACCGAGTTGTAAATCGTCTTCAACCAATAAAATATTCATGATAATACCTATCTAAAATTGTCTTAAGAAAGTATAAGAGCCAAATAAAAATTGAGCAATATAATAAAATGAAAAGCAAGATTTGATTAATGAACTCTTAATATAAGATAAATTTTTATTTAATATGTTTTACTAAAAATGAATGACTGGAATTTTTAGAAACAGATCCAGGTAAGTATACTACTTATTTCATGTTTATCGTGTTAAGGCATTTAATATTAAAGATGTATTTAGATAGAATCTGTGTAATAAACACTAATGTGAATAATAAATATCTCGTCTTATTATGCTAAAGTAACTTAAATACTTTATTTAAACTACTTTAGATTTAAAAGTGAAATCTATTATAAAACGATATTCAATAAATAAGGTTTCATTTTTAAAATAATATAAATATAAAATATTGATTTCATTGAATAATATAGCTATCAAATTGATATCTTATTCTTTTATTAAAAATAAATAGTTGTTTTAATATATCCCTGTTGTACAACATTTTATTAGATTTAAACTATTTATTTGATTCATCTATACTCTTGTAATAAATATTAACTACTTGAAAAGGAATTTAATTTTTAATAAAAGGAATTTATATGAAATTAGATGGTGTTATTTAGTATAAATTAAATCATTCTGTGTCAGAAATGCTCCCAACCCTCTGGGAGCATTTCACATGATGTTACTACTTACAAAGTGAGTTATCCCACAATATTAAGTTAAATGGCAAATTTAATGACACCACCAATAACATACCATTAGCTCAATGTTAAAATAGCCAATAACTTTCTGGCATTAATATATATATTGTGTCGTCAATAATTATTGTTTTATCTTTCTGATAATAAACGGAAATTTGTGTTTTCCTATTTTTACTTATTGGTGAAACCGTCCAAATCTAATGATTAATTAACAAAGAGATCAGCAATTGATGCTGATCTTTTTGTTTTTCACAATGTGAAGTAAACCATCGCCTAAATGCATAAGATCCGATAGCCTTAAACTTGTATATTTAAATAGTATATACAAGTGTGAAGATATTTTTCTTTGCATAAATTCTTATTGGTAGCAGGAGGCTTTAAATGAGTTTGTTGTTCTCCCCTAAAAAACTAGGCCCCCATCAGTTAGATAACCGTATTATCGTTGCACCTATGTGCCAATATTCAGCACAAGAAGGTTACCCGACAGCATGGCACACTATTCATTATGGGCAACTAGCACTATCTGGTGCATCGCTAGTGATTGTTGAAGCAACTGCGGTTGAGCCAAGAGGTCGTATTAGTTATAAAGATTTAGGCATTTGGTCTGATCAACATGGCAATGAATTAAAAAAACTTGTTGATAATATTAAGCAATATTCACCTGCAAAAATGGGTATACAGATTGCACATGCAGGACGTAAAGCATCGACCGATTTACCTTGGAATGGCGGAGCATCATTAGCGCCAGGATCTCCTAATGGATGGCAAAAAGTTGCACCTTCAGAAATTCCTTTTGGAAATAATCACCAACCTCATGCTCTGGATATTGATGAAATTGAAGAAATAAAACAAGCTTTTGTTGATGCTGCGAGAAGAGCTGAGTCAGCAGGATTTGATGTTATTGAGATCCACGGTGCTCATGGGTATTTATTGCATGAATTCTTATCTCCATTATCAAATCACAGAACGGATCAATACGGTGGCGATTTCAATAATCGTAGTCGGTTATTGGTGGATATCTTTGTGGCTGTGAAAAATGCAGTTTCTGATAATGTCTGTGTCGGTATCAGAATTTCTGCGACTGATTGGGTTGAAGGTGGTTGGGACTTAGAAAGTGCGATTGCGTTAACACAATATCTTGAAGAATTAGGTTGTGATTATATTCATGTTTCTTCTGGTGGATTATCAGAAAAACAAGAAATTAAACTGGGTCCTAATTACCAAGTACCTTTTGCCCAAGCAATTTATAATGAAACGCAACTACCTGTTATTACTGTTGGTCTAATTACCGAGCCAGAACAGGCCGAAGCCATTTTGCTTACAGAGCAAGCTGACTTTATCGCTTTGGGTCGAGGTATTCTTTATGATCCTCGCTGGCCTTGGCATGCGGCAGAAAAACTCAAACAAACCATCAAAGTAGCGCCTCAATACTTACGTTGTGCGCCTCATGGTAGCAAAGACTTTTTTAAATAGTGATATTAAGCCACGGGAAATAACAGAGGGTTATTAAGGGTATCCGTGGCTTTTTCTTTAATAACCTTTATGATGGTGCGGATAAACTGCAAGCATAATCGGATTGCGTTGTAAAAATAGGTCGTAAACAAGATGAAAAAGAATCCTTTATTGCTTCAACCAAGGATTGCCTAAGACGGTGTGTTTTGAATGCGAACACATCATCAGAGAATTAAGCATTCTTTGATGGCTCATTAATTTATTACGAGTCATATTATGAAAAATAAACATTGGTCACGTGTAGAATATCTGCACGAAACAGTTAAAAATCAAAACATTATCATTAAAGGGCAACACAGTTATTACAGTGATTGTTGGGATGATGGTTTTGAAACTTCTGTTGTTCGTTATCTTTATGGTGATGAAGTTAGCCTGCAATGGGAGCCATTGTGGGAAATTGATAAATTATATGTTGGTGATTATGTCTGTATTGGCGCACAGGCAGTCATATTAATGGGTGGAAATCATACTCACCGTATGGATTGGTTTTCACTCTATCCTTTTATGGATAAGCTTGAAGAAGCCTATATTGGTAAAGGTGATACTCATATTCATGATGGTGTATGGATAGGAATGCGTGCAATGATAATGCCCGGTGTGACGATTGGAGAAGGTGCTATTGTTGCGGCTAATAGTGTTGTTTCCAAAAATGTTGAGCCTTATAGCATTGTGGGAGGGATACCCGCTCGACACCTTAAATATCGTTTTGAGCCAAAGGTTATTGAGCAACTTTTATCTTTAAAGATTTACCAATGGTCGGAAAAGAAATTTGAAACACTTAGACCTCTTTTATGCCAATCATCAATTGATAAATTATTAATCGCAGAAGCACAATTTATTGAATAATGCTAACCCCCTAAACAGAAATAAGTTTAGGGGGTTTACTTAGTGTTTCGTTTAATAAATGGCATTATTATTTCTA
The DNA here is from genome assembly GCF_003144445.1 of Proteus sp. TJ1640. NCBI lineage: Bacteria > Pseudomonadati > Pseudomonadota > Gammaproteobacteria > Enterobacterales > Morganellaceae > Proteus > Proteus sp. TJ1640. Next base: position 81,742 of record NZ_PENY01000037.1, on the reverse strand, counting down.
GATTAGAGATATCCTTTATTTGATCATTATCTCAAAAGTAAAAATTTTTTATTCTTTGTAAATAGCGAATAAATTTATTTGAATTTTATTTCCTTTTTTTATCAATATTCTTTAGTTATTGATTATTATTTAAATATAAGTTAAGTAGAGACTTTTTATTTATAATAAAGTTAATTGTATTGTGATGTTATTATCTTTAATTAATAGAGTTTCAATTTATTATTAGTTTATTTTATAATATATATAATGTGTAAAAAATAAAATACATATTACTCTATATATGAGTTAATTAATTATGGAGTGATGTGGATATGATTAAAAATAAATATTTTAAGGTGAAACTATTAGTTATTTCATTATTATCATCACCTTTATCTTATGCAAATAATACGACCTTATTAGGTGTAAATAGTAGAGCCGATGGTAATGAATCTACAGCAGTTGGATACAATACGTGGGCACATTCTGATCAATCAACGGCAATTGGTGCTAATGCAGGAGCCGAAGGCGAAAATGCGACTGCAATAGGTCATAAAAGTACAGCTATTGGTGATAATGCGATGTCATTGGGAAGTGGTGCTATGGCTATCGGCGAAGGTTCTCTTTCTATTGGAACGCAAGCTTATAGTGAAAATAAAGATTCGATTAGTATAGGGAGAGGGGCAATAAATAATGCTGAAAATGGTGTTATTTTGGGTAGTGGTAGCCACCTTTCTGATAATGCAGATAATTCAGTTATTATTGGTAGCAAATCTTCCGGATCAGCAAGTAATGCGATTATATTAGGTGATAACAGTAGTAATAATCGTAATAATACATTATCAATCGGCAGTGATAAAAATCAGAGACAAATTATTAATGTTGCCGCAGGAACTGAAGATACCGATGCGGTTAATATTTCTCAATTAAGGAAAGAAAAAGATAATATTCTTATTGAGACAGATGAGCGTATTAATGACAATAATTCCTCTATTTACAATAAAATAGAGCAAGAAAAAAATACAGTTATTGAAGTAACAACTCAACAGATAAATGAAAATAATAAAGTAATAGCAGAAAATATTATAAAAGGAAATGAAACAGTCTTAAAAGAAAGTGAATTAAAGGCTAAAGCATTTGCTGAAAGTGCAGAAAAAAAGTCAAATCAATATACTGACAATAAAATCAAAGAACACCAAGATAATACAGTTAGTTATATCAATGAAGTTAAAAATGAAATTTATCTTTATAATGAAGACAGGTTATCTGATGTAAAGGCAGATGCTGAAAATTATACTAATAATAAAGTTAATAATATGAAAGAAGGAATCGAAAAAAACATAAATACTAGAGTTGCTGAATCTGAAAGTAAGAGTAAAGAATACACTGATTTTAAAGTGAATGAACATGATAAAAAAATAGTTAAACATGTTGATAATATTAAAGATGAAATGACTTTTTTAACAACTCGAAAGGTTAATGCATCAGAAAAAAATGCTAACAGTTATACAGATATTGAAATCAGTAAAATAGCATCAGGTGTGGAAGGGCTGATTGGAAAAAATAATGCGAAATTAACCAAGGAGCATCAAAATTATGTCACCCAAAAAGGAAATGAGTATATTTATGTGACTAACACGATAATTAATGAAAGAGATGAATCGTTGAAGGAATATATTGAAAAATCAAAAAATGATTCTATCTCTATCGCAAATGAATACACCAATAATAAATTTAAAAATATCTTTCTTGATAATGATATTGCACTTAAGAATATGGATAATAAAATTGATAAGGCAGACAAAAGAGCAAGTGCGGGCATTGCTTCTGTCGCAGCGATGGCTAATATTCCTTACGTGACTAATCACACATTTAGTTTAGGTGTGGGAGTGGGTAATTATCGCGATGCGAATGCATTGGCAACAGGTGCCCAGTATCAAATAACAGAAAGTGCCATTATTCGCGTTTCTGCTTCATGGAACACAGAAGATCGCGGTGTTGTCGGCGGCGGTGTTTCTTATGGCTGGTAAAGCATTTTTGTATTGTATTCGCTAGAATGAAAAATTAGGGATAAGGCTGTTTCTTTTTTATTTATCTACTGGCTTTTATACCTTCGATTTGAATAATAAAGATAACAGCCTTTGTTTTCTATAATGAGTAAATTATGATCTATCTTCATTCTGGTGGTAGTGTTTTTGAAAAACAAGTAAGAGTTAATCAAATAGCAACGGAAAAAGCGCAAGAACTTGCTAAAAATAAGATAAAACAAGTGGCACAACTTAGCACTTTTGCAGATTTTCCTGTTGATATTGAAGATGTCGGGGTGATATTACTGATTGAACCCACTATTGAATTCGCGCTGGAAGTGGGGCGATTGTATTCACAATCAACGGATATTGTTATTGCTGAAAGTGCAATAGTGGGACGGAAACTGACTTTGTGTCAGATTGAATTTGTGGTAACAAAAATCTGTGTTCTGTGATTTTTTAGATTTATTCAGTTATCCACATTAATTGTGGATAACTCTTGCCTTACATGTTAGTAATCTTATTATTTATTGATTTTATTGGTTATTTTGTTTTGATTGAAAAATATCCATCTAAATTAATGTTATTAATACTTTGTTATTATTAAAAATAATAAAAAACTTAATAAAATAGTGTAGTTTTTAATTAAGAAAGATAAAAAATATGACAAATCTCTCTATAAGATATTATTTATCGAATAATGGAGTTGGTTTTCCGTCATGATCAACTGCAACAAAATTAAACTGACCGTGGATCACTTCTTCACGACCTTCTGCGTACATATCTTCAAGAAAAATAGAAACATTTACCGTCAAACTTGTACGCCCAACACGAATAACTTCACCTACTAATTCAATAATCGTCCCGGATGGAATAGGGTGATTAAAATTTATTTTTTCAGTTGAAACTGTCACTAGGCGTTTACGGCTAAAACGAGTGGCGGTAATAAATGAAACTTCATCCATCCAAGCTAATGCTGTGCCACCAAAGAGTGTTGAGTGGTGATTAGTCGTAGTAGGGAATATGACTTTAGATACACGGGTGATTGAATTTTTAATTTTATCTTGTAGTTCAGGAGATAAGTCAGAGATGGACATAACAATAAAGCCTTCTTTTTATACAGTAGGGAGAAATTGCCCACAGTATAAAATAGAGTAAATTGAAAGCAAAGTAGATGAAGGGCTGATTATACCGCTCATAATTAAAAGGTTATTTCACCAGTTAAAAAGAGTACAGCCTCTCCTGTCAGTAAAACACGATTATCTTTTAGTGCACAGTCGATATTTCCACCTCGTTTTGAAACTTGCCTTGCTTTTAATTGTTTTTTATTGAGTTTATTACTCCAAATTGGCGCTAATACACAGTGAGACGTACCAGTAACGGGATCTTCATTTACCCCTTTTACGGGAGCAAAGAAACGAGAAATAAAATCAAAAGGAGAGTGGCCTTTAGCTGTGATAATCACGCCAGGTAAATCTAACTGTGCGATTTGAGAGAAATCAGGTTGATAATTAATCACTGTTTCAGGATCAGATAAAAAGCAAACATAACGATCACGCGCTTGCCAAACTTCATCTATTTGTAATGCTAATTTTTCTTCAATCGCTGATTTTATACCGTTATTCAACGTCGCGGGTATGGCTGGGAAATTGAGTGTAAAGAGAGAGCGTTGACAAGAAACAGTGAGTTCACCCGAAAGAGATTGGAATTTAAAGAGATCATCAGGGGACTGTTTTATCGTTTTTAGTACAAAAGCAGTGGCCAATGTTGCGTGTCCACAAAGGGGAACTTCAATTTTAGGTGTAAACCAACGAATATGGTTGCCAACTAAAAAAGCGGTTTCAGGTAAATTAATCTCACTAGCAAGTGTAATTAAGGTGTTATCAGGCAACCATTCTTCTAATAAAACGACAGCCGCGGGATTTCCTGAAAAAGGTAGAGAGGAAAAAGCATTAACATAATAAATAGGAAGAACAGTCATCGCATTACCTTAGTGATAAACTATCAACAAATAGAAAGTAATGAGATTAAGTGTTTTAAATATTAGGTGCAATACTTAAAAACAGTGTTTAAATTGTAGGATATAACAGTAAAAAGCCATGCCTAACTAATTAGACATGGCTTCAATAACGAACAAGTGAAATTAAGCTTGTGCTTTCTCTTTGCTATCTGCGCTTTGTAAAATCTTACGAACTGGAATAATCAGTGCAGCAAGAACAACGGCACAAATAACCAGAGCGATAGAAACATGAGAAAAGAAATCAGGCATCACATCCAATTTGTCTGGACGAATATTTCCCCCCATTAAACCAGCAGCTAAATTACCTAATGCGCTTGCACAGAACCATAATCCCATGACCTGACCACGCATTTTAGCTGGAGCTAAAATAGTCATTGTAGCAAGACCAATGGGACTTAAGCACAATTCACCCAATGTTAGTAATAAGATACTGCCAATTAACCAAAGTGGTGAAACGCCTTGTCCTGTTGCAATAACACTTTCAGATGCAAACATCATGACGGTAAAGCCACCCGCTGCAAATAAAATACCAATCACAAATTTAGTCATACTGCTTAAATTCATATTCTTACGTGCCATCATTGGCCATAACCAGCTAAATACAGGCGCAAGAATAATAATAAACAGGGCATTAACAGATTGGAACCAAACTGCTGGGATCTCAAAACCCATAAAGTTTAAGTCAGTATAGTCGTTGGCAAATAAGTTAAATGATGTCGGTTTTTGTTCGAATGCAGACCAGAAAAGGGCTGCTGAAACCAGTAATAGGAAACAAACAAATAAGCGAGAACGGTCACTACTGCTTAATCCAGCAAATAGGAATAAATAGATAAAATAGGCGATAACACTACCGGAAATCACATAAACCATAAAGTTAGCCACAACAACTGGGTTAAAAGGAATAACACCAGAAATGATAAAGCCAACAATTGCCATAAGAACGACAGATAACGCTAAAATCCATTGACCGACATTACGACGAACAACCGTTGGGCGATCCCAGCTTGAATCTAAACCCACTTCGCTATCAAAGCGACGCATGGTCGGTACTGCGTAAAAGCGGAAAATCAGTAACGCAACAAGCATACCAATCCCACCGATACCAAAGCCCCAATGCCAGCCATAATCACGCACTAAGAAACCGGTGATGAGTGGTGCAATAAATGAACCCATATTGATACCCATATAAAATAAGGAGAATCCACCATCACGGCGAGTATCATCCTTTTTATATAAGGTTCCTACCATCACAGTTACGCAGGTTTTAAATAGTCCTGTACCCAATACAATCAGTAATAAACCGATAAAGAACAGATTTTGTGACCAAAACGCTGAAAGTGCGATGGATAAGTGCCCTAACGCGATAAAGATAGAGCCATACCATACAGCTAGGCGTTGACCTAACCAGTTATCAGCTAGCCAACCTCCAGGTAACGAGGTTAAATAAACACCGCCTGCGAAAATACCCACAATAGCAGATGCCTGCTCTCTGGGGATTTCCATGCCACCCTCATAAACGGTTGCCGCCATAAATAGAATTAATAATGGGCGAATACCATAGAAAGAAAAGCGTTCCCACATTTCGGTGAAGAAAAGAGAGCTTAATGGATATGGGTGGCCAAAGAAAGTTCGGCTAGATTTTGAGTGAGTAGATTGCATCTTAAATTCCCAAAAAAAACCTCTACAGGTCGTTTGCAAGTAAAAAGAACAAAATATTAGCTAGTGGTTGAACAAAATTATTTCATTCTGTTATCAATATCCACTGCATTTAATTAATATATTTTTAACATACTTTTGTCGCAATTTAGTGACTAAAAGTATATTTAATACTTTATAAACCATTTTTTGGTGCAAAAGTCGATAAAAATCTCATTTTGCAATAGTTAACCTTGCAATTTTTTGAAAAAAGAGGACAAGAAGATTTTAGAGGTCTTAACAAATAGGTGTTGAGAATATTCTTAATAAACAACAAATTACAAAAAACAGAATAAAAAAAATAACAATTAGGCCTTTAAATGTAAAAGTATAATTTTTTGAAGAAAAAAAACTATTAACTGATCTGATTTGTAGATTTTTTGACTACTTTTTTTGTGGCGTTCTAAAGCTTAACCAAGAATAAATGAGATTAAAAAAGACAACGGCTGCGGTGAAATAAAAAACAGCTCTAAATCCATAGCTTGCAGCAACAAAAGCACCCATTAACGGACCTGTAACATTTCCAACATCTCTTAGTGCTTGGTTATAACTAAAAATGCGACCTGCAATAGCTGGGGTAATATTATAGAGAATAAGCGTTTGTACGGCAGGTAACATAGCTGCATTGACCGCACCAAGTAAAAATCGTAATGCACCAAGTTCCCAATAATTACTGACCAATGCCATTGGAATCAGCATAAAAATAGAGAGCCCGAGGGTAAAAATAAGGACTTTATCAGGGCCAATTCGGTCACCTAGCTTACCAAAACGAGGTGCGCTGATCAGAGCCGCAATACCAGGTACGGAGGCGACAACACCACTGATAAAGGCAAGATTGCTGACTGAACCTGTTAATTCACGAATATAAAGTGTCAAAATAGGTGTAACAGAGCCTGTTGCTATTTGAATAATCATTGTGGTGAAAAACAGGCATACAACGAGCCTTTTATTTTTAAGTGATGAAAAGACCTGTTTTGTGGTTAGTGCGTCTTTTTTAGAAACAGGCGTGAAGTTTTCACTCACGAAAAAGAGGGTGACTAAAAAGCAAATAAATAAAACCGCTGAAGTAATAAAGAAGACAGGTCGTAAACCGTAGAGATCGGCAAGCATACCACCAATTAAAGGGCCTATTAATGCGCCACTCACTGCGCCTGTAGAAAGTGTACCTAATGCCCAGCCGCTTTTTTTAACCGGAACTTGGGTTGCAATTAACGCATTTGCATTCGGAACAAAGCCACCTAATATACCAAGCAAGGCTCGCAGTACTAATAATTGCCATATATTTTGAGCAAATCCGATTAATACCATTACAATCGCCATACCAAGGGCAGAACGTAACAGCATTAATTTTCGACCTTTTCTATCCGATAATTTCCCCCAAAAAGGCGCTGCAATGGCAGAAAAAAGGAAGGTAATACTAAATGCAACACCCGTCCAAAGATTAAGCTCTTCATGATCGGTTATACCTAATTCTTCAACATATAAAGGAAGAAAAGGCATAATTAAACTAAAACCTGCGCCAGTTAGAAAACAACCAAACCAGACAATATAAAGATTACGTTTCCAAGAATTATTTCGGGGCTTGAGATCCATGTTACTCCTTTAGCCGAGAACGAGAGAGTAAACCAAGAAAATAGGCTGAACATAACCGTGGTGACGTTGAATATTGTGACAACGCATCGGTCTTCTTATTTATAGTGAATAAGAATATAGCCATGATACAGAATAAGTGCGATAGGTCTTGCTCTTATAATGTGTTTTTGCAGGAGTTTACAGCTTGTGCTGTTGTTGATTTTATTATTGTTGTTTCAGCGTGTTGTCATATTAAAAAGTGGCTGCTTTAGAATAAAACAGCCACGTTGTGATTAGTGTACTTTCTTTATTTCGTTATATAAAGAAGCGTCACCTTCTGGGCGAGTTTTAAAGCGACGATGTAACCACATATATTGGTCAGGAGCGCGTAAGATTTCTTGCTCTATTACTTTATTCATGGCATTCGCGGCATTTTCTTCGCTATCAAGTGGGAAATTTGCTACTGCCGGTGAAATAATCAACTCATATCCTTTGGCTTCGGGTAATCGCTTAGGAGTAAATGGAATTAAAGCCGGGTTTCCCGTTTTTGCTAGAATATAGGTGCCTGTTGTTGTCGCTGCTTTATCAACAGCAAATAATGGAACAAAAACACTTTTACGTGGGCCATAGTCATGATCTGGGGCATACCAAAGGATCTCACCTGCTTTAAGGTTGCGGATCATTCCTTTTAGATCTTTTCTATCAAGCATAAATTTATTGGAGCGTAATCGACCCCAAGTTTGTAGCCAATCCATAACTGGATTGTCATTTGGGCGATAAACACCAATACCGGGATTTAACATACCAAAAATACGAGCGCCTAATTCTAAAGTTAGAAAGTGGATCCCAACAACAATAATACCTTGACCTGTTTCTTGTACTTTTTGAATATTCTCTCTGCCACTGACTTTAACCCAGCGTTTTACACGCCAATCAGGCCAAAACCAAGCCATACCTGTTTCAAATAATCCCATACCCACAGATTCGAAGTTTTTATTCACTAAGGCTTCGCGTTCACTCTTAGGCATTTGTGGAAAACAGAGTTCGAGATTACGTTCTGCTATTTGGACTCGTTTTTTTAAAAAAAACTTTGAAAGACGTCCTAAACGCGTGCCTAACCAATAAATAACAGGATAAGGGAGCAGAACCAGAATATAAAGTAATCCGATCCCAAACCAAGTCAGCCAATATTTAGGTTGCAAAAATGATTTTTTAAATGGAGGTGACTTTATCATAAGCCTATCTATTTACTCTTTTTCCAATGAATATTTTATATTGTGACATTTTTTAGTGCAGATAAGAAATTTTGTCATAAATTAGGTGAAACTATTTCGATACCTTGTAGCGCTGTAACTAGCTCAGCGATATTTTTAGCTGCCATTTTATCCATCACTTTTGCACGATGTACTTCGACTGTTCTGATGGAAACACAAGCCACTTCTGCAATTTCACGATTCATTAATCCTTGAATGACATAATAGGCAATGTCTTTTTCTCTTGGCGTTAATGAAGCATAACGGCGACGAATATCATGTGCGGTAAAACGGGTATTTGTTTCAATAAATGCGGCATCTAAGGCAGATAACAGTGCATTGCTATCAACGGGTTTTTGTAAAAAATCAATAGCGCCTTTTTTGATCTCCTCAACGGCCATAGGAATATCACCATGTCCGGTTAAAAAAATGACAGAAAGTGTACTGTGTTTATCAATTAAATGCTGGTGGACTTGTCTACCGTCAGGTTTTGGCATCCTCATATCTAATAATACAACGCCTTGTTGATAAAGATTGACGTTGTTAATAAAAAACTCGCTATCATTCCAGACATGGGCAGAGTAACCTAAACTTTCTAATAAAAACTGACACGCATCAGTGACAGCAAGATCATCATCAACAAGATGAATAGTTGGCATTTTTTCTCCATTATTTATTTTTGTTAGGGAAAATAAGGGTGATTTTTAATCCAATTTTATTTTGCTCATTATTTTGATTTTCAATATGAATATCAGCGCCTTGAGAAAGTAATAAACGTTGACAAATGACTAAACCTAGTCCAAGACCTTCCATTTTTGTTGTTTGGAATGGGGCAAAGGGCTGTTCAAGTTGGCTGTAGGTCATTCCACCAGCATCATCTTCAATAACGATAAGCAGCCGATCAGGCGCCTTATGGGTGCTAATTTTTAGTACTTTAGTGCCAGCTTGGAGACTATTAGTGATTAAATTCGATAAAATTTGCTCTAATAATGTTTCAGGTAAATACAAGGTATCATGTTCATCAATATGGGTGACCAGTGAAACCTGTGGGTATTTCTCTTCTACGCGTAAAAGCTTCCAGATATGTTGGATACATCCCGCAATATTTTGATGAGAAAGCGAAATTGTATCGGTATTAGGTGTTTGTTTTCCAACCCATAAACGTAGATTTCTAATGATATCAGCACCGCGTTGTGCTTGTTTATCTATTTGTTGCAATGCAGGTAGCAATGGGTGCGATTCATTCTCTTTTTTAAGGCGAATAACGCTTCCTTGTGCATAGCTTTTTATAGCAGAAAGTGGCTGATTAAGCTCATGAGCAAACCCTGAAGCCATTTCTCCCAATATGTTTAAGCGTTGAGCGTGTTCTAACTCTTCTTTTTGCTGTCTTAATCGATTGTGTGCATGTTCCAATTGGCGACTACGACGTCTCACTAAATAACTGACCCAGACTTGATTTAGTATGAGAAAAAGGATAGCGGCTAATGAAAGACCAATAATAAATCGGTGTTGAATCGCCCAACTTTGTGCATCTTGCCAGAGTTGTCTTTGTCGAGGGTGCTGATTTACTTCTCTTAATAGTGTCTCAACTTGGGTATGTGATGCAGGAGCCCCCCATTTCATCGGTTTACTATCCTCCGTGAGTAAAATTCGTGTGACTTTATCAACTAACTCATCAGGAACGGTATCTAGTGCAGCAAATGACCAATTAGGGTAGAGCGGTGTACTAGTTAAACAAGGTGTGTTGGTTTGGTAGGTGATCACTGGCCGATAATCACTTTTTTTTATTAATCCCTCACTATCCATATTTTCCAACAAACAGACGGGGATAATTGCGGCATTAATATCTTCATCTCGTAAAAGGTAAAGCAAAGCATCAGCAGGGAAACCGGTGAAGCGTAATGTGAAATCTTTATCAGGATCAATCCCTTGCTCTTGTAGCGCTTTATAACCTAAAAGGTATCCACCAAACGCATCTGGTGCAATGGCTCCGACACGTTTTCCTATTAGCTCGTTAACAGAAGTAATTGGACTATCGTTACGGACTAAAATTAGGCTACCAATGACATTTCTTGTTGTGTTATCAGGCTCATAGCCGGAGTGTAATGAGAGCAGCCAACGTAACGGAAATGCATTATCTAATTGAATAAATTGCGCAGGATTTGTTAGTAAGAAATCAACGTTTTTTTTCGCTACCGCTAATTTCATTTCTTCAAGATTTAAAGGAACTAATACAAAGTTTTCTGTTGGGAGATGTTTATTCAATGTATCAACAAGTGGGTGCCAATGCCTTTGAGTTGATGCATCTCCTCGTAGTGCTAAAACGCCGATCGTCCACTCTTTTGCTGTGGCTTGTAAAGGAAGGATAAAAAAGAGCAGTAATAACCCGATGGTAACTGCATGTTTTTTCCCAATTGTCTGTTTTATCGTCATAAATATCTAATGTTAAATATTGTTTTGGATCAAGTTCGCACAGGGTATGTGGTAAACCACAATAGGTGCCGTCTTCAGTAATTTTTACAATGCTCTTATAACAAAACACATACTTTTTACTTTCTATTTCCTTCACTCATTGTGAGCTTGTGTTATTGAGTGATACTGGAGACAAATATGGATCTTGGAAAACGAAAATTTTTACAACAATTAGGGGTCCTTACTGCGGGTGCTTCAATAGTTCCTTTAGCTGAAGCCGGCATTAAATTATCGCCTGAGCGTCGTGAAGGCTCGGAAGATAAACGTTACGGAATGCTGATTGATTTACGCCGTTGTGTAGGATGCCAGTCCTGTACAGTAAGCTGTAATATTGAAAATCAGACTCCTCAAGGACAATTTAGGACGACAGTAAACCAATATCAGGTTGCTATCAAGGGGCAAGAAGGGATCACGAATGTCTTACTGCCTAGATTGTGTAACCATTGTGATGAACCGCCTTGTGTACCAGTTTGCCCTGTTCAAGCCACTTTCCAACGTAAAGACGGCATTGTCGTCGTTGATAATGAACGTTGTGTTGGTTGTGCTTATTGTGTTCAAGCATGTCCTTATGACGCACGTTTTATTAATCACTCAACACAAACAGCAGATAAATGCACGTTCTGTGCGCATCGCCTCGAAGTTGGATTGCTGCCTGCGTGTGTTGAATCTTGTGTCGGCGGTGCTCGTATTATCGGCGATATGAAAGATCCTAATAGCACTATCAGCAAAATGCTGCGTGCACATGAAAAAGAGCTGAAAGTATTAAAACCAGAAAGTGGCACATTGCCACAAGTTTTCTATCTCGGCCTCGATGATGCATTTGTACAACCGTTAGAAGGTCAAGGACAACCCGCATTATGGCAGCAGGAGGTTCACTCATGATCCCGCAAGTTTCTCAAATTCAAGAAGTCATTGCGATCCCGCAAGAATATTTTTGGTTGCCTTGGGCTGTGCAGTATTTCTTTTTTATTGGTATTGCTTGCTGTGCAACACTTTACGCCTGTTGGCAGTGTTGGAAAGGCAGTGCAGGTAATCAACGTTTAGAAGCTGTTGCGGTATTTATTGCAGTAACAGCGGGTATTACAGCACCTCTGGCTTTAACAGCAGATTTACACCAAACAGCACGTGTGTGGCATTTCTATGCATATCCAACACCATGGTCGTGGATGGCATGGGGCTCACTGTTATTACCATTATTTTCAGCATTTAGCATACTTTATTTTGCTGCAATGGTCGTTCGCTTAGTATGGAAACGTGAATATAAATTAACTCGTTGGGTGGCATTAGCTTGCTCATTAACTGCGATTGGTTTGTTGTTATATACAGGTCGTGAAGCATCTATCTTAAAAGCAAGACCTGTGTTGTATACCTATTGGTTACCAATCCTACTGTTCTTTAGTGCAATGCAAGTACTACCAACACTACTAGCATTAGGAACACGCCGTGAACCTGTATACCAGCGTGAATTAGCGATGTGGTTTGTGAGTTCCCTGATGTTATTAGCAGTATGTACGGCTTTTTGGGTTGCTGGCGATACAATTTCAGGCCTGGCAATTAGAGAACAATTAGCGATGGGAAGTCTTGGCTGGTGGAGTGCCATAGGCGTTATCGCACTATGGGGGATCTCTGTCGTGATGGGACTTTTGATGGCAAAACAAGCACGTTCGGTTGTGTTTATTACCATCATGGCATTTGTATCAATGGGACTTGCGTGGGTATTACGCTGGTTGATGTTGATGGGGGCTCAATACATTCCCAAATATAACATCATTACAAACCCTTATGAGTTTACGCTAGGTAATGATGGACTGATGTCAATTATCGGTACATTTGGATTGTGGATAGCGTTAACCATTTTATTTAGAGAAAGTATTCGTTGGGTTGTCAGGAGAGTGCAGCATGGCTAAGTTTACAAGACGTCAATGGCTTAAAGGTGGGTTAGTTATCGGTGGTATTGCCGCATTTGCTGCCAGTTACCGTGATGTTGCTAAACGTGCCGTAGATGGTTTAGTTGATGGCACATCAGGCAAAGTAACACTTGATAGGATCAACGGGAACTCTTTATTACCTGAAGGTAAAATTGTAAAAGACGCGAAATGGCAAGCGAATACAGAGCAATCTGTTTGTATGACCCAATGTTTTGGGTGCTGGACCCAATGCGGTGTACGTGCCCGTGTTGATAGAGCAAATAATAAAATTTTGCGTATTGCTGGTAATCCTTATCACCCACTTTCTCATGATCACCATTTTGGCTATAACATGCCAATTAAAGAAGCATTGGAAAAAATGGGGGGGGAAAGTGGGCTAGAAAACCGCTCGACGGCTTGTGCTCGTGGTGCAACCATGATGGAAAGCCTTGATAGCCCAACACGTATTCTTGAACCGATGAAACGCGTGGGCAAACGTGGTGAAGGTAAATGGAAGCGTATCAGTTTTGAGCGGTTGATCCAGGAAGTTGTCGAAGGTGGCGATCTCTTTGGTGAGGGTCATGTTGATGGTTTACGTGCTATTCGTGATTTAGATACTTTAATCGATCCAAAGCAGCCGGCTTTAGGCCCTAAAGCGAATCAATTATTGGTGACAAATGCGGGTGATGATGGACGTGATTCGTTTATTCGTCGCTTTGCTCAAAACTCATTTGGTAGTAAAAACTTTGGTGCTCACGGCTCTTATTGTGGATTAGCGTACCGTGCCGGCTCTGGTGCGTTAATGAATGATTTAAATAAAAACGCTCACGTTAAGCCTGATTGGGATTACGTTGAATTTGCTCTGTTTTTAGGAACATCACCGGCACAATCAGGTAATCCATTTAAACGTCAAGGCCGTCAGTTAGCTAACGCTCGAATTCGTGATTCGTTTAATTATGTGGTTGTTGCACCTGCTTTACCTCTAACAACGACATTAGCGAACGATCATGGTCATTGGGTTCCTGTCCAACCGGGAACGGATGCGGCTTTAGTGATGGGAATGATCCGCTGGATCATTGAAAACAAGCGCTACAATGCAGAATATCTGTCAGTACCAAGTGAAGTTTCAATGAAAAATGTGGGTGAGAAGAGCTGGACAAATGCGACTCACCTTGTGGTCAGTGATGAAAAACATCCACTTTCAGGACAAATGCTCACTACGGCACATTTAAATGATGTTGCAGAAGGGGAAGAGCAAAACTTAGTGTTATCGCTAGATGGTGAATTAGTTCCTGCAACACAAGTCGATAAAGCACAATTATTTGCTACGTATAAAGTCACTTTAAAAACAGGCGCAGAAGTGACTGTAAAATCAAGTTTTCAATTACTTGATGAAGCAGCTAAACGTATGACTCTGGCTGAATATAGCGAGCGCTGTAAAGTACCAGAAACGACCATTGTTGCATTAGGTCGCGAATTTACTGCTTATGGACGAAAAGCCGCAGTTATCTCTCATGGCGGTATGATGGGAGGAAATGGTTTTTATACTGCTTGGAGTGTGATTATGCTCAATGCACTAATAGGTAACTTAAACCTTAAAGGTGGGGTATCTGTTGGTGGCGGTAAATTTAATGGCGCAACAGATGGCCCTTGTTACAAAATGGATAGCTTTAAGGGTAAAGTGAAGCCAAAAGGCATGGTGTTATCACGCAGTAAAGTAGCTTATGAGAAATCTGATGAGTACCGTGAGCGAGTAGAAAAAGGGGAATCTCCATATCCAGCAAAAGCACCTTGGTATCCGTTTGCTGCTGGGCAATTAACTGAACAATTGGGTTCTGCGTTAGCGGGTTATCCTTATTCATTAAAAGCATGGATCACGAATATGACCAACCCTGTTTATGGGATTGCTGGTATTCGTCAAGTAATGGAAGAGCGTCTTAAAGATCCGAAGCATCTGCCTTTAATTATCGGTATTGATGCTTTTATGAATGAAACAACTGCGCTGGCAGATTATATCGTGCCTGATACACACAACTTTGAAAGTTGGGGGTTTAGTGCGCCTTGGTCTGGTGTTCAAACTAAAGCAAGTACTGCACGTTGGCCGATTATTGAACCTCGTGTTGCTAAAACAGCGGAAGGCCAACCAATTTCAATGGAAACATTCTGTATTGCCGTTGCAAAAGCCTTAGACTTACCCGGCTTTGGTGATAAAGCTATTGAAGATATGGATGGAAATTTCTATCCAATCAACAGTGCAGAAGATTACTATTTACGTGTTGCGGCTAATATGGCATTTATGGGTGAGAAACCTGTTGTACCAGCAACCAATGAAGATATTTTATTAAGTGGTGTAGATCGCATTTTACCTGCGATAACTTCAACGTTAAAAAATGAAGAAGTTCTTCAAGTTGCGTATATCTATACGCGAGGTGGCCGTTTTGCACCTTATGAAAAAGCATGGAATGGTGATGAAACAGGGCCGCAGTGGAAACAACCATTGCAGATTTGGAATGAAGAAGTGGCGAAAAACCATCATGCAATAACAGGTGAACGTTATAGTGGTTGCCCGACTTATTATCCGCCACGTTTATCGGATGGTAGTGATATTCATCAGCATTATCCTGAAGAGCAGTGGCCATTGAAATTAATGTCCTTTAAATCTCATGTGGTGAGTAGTTCAACGGGTATGATACAACGTTTACGAATGGTGAAACCGAGTAACTTGGTCGCAATTAATCCTCAAGATGGTAAAAAATGGGGGGTTAACCATGGTGATAAGGTTCGTATTGTAACACCTGGTGGGCAAGTTGAAGCTGAGATTAGCTTACTCGATGGTGTAATGCCGGGGGTTTTAGCTATTGAACATGGATATGGGCATCAAGAGTTAGGTTCTCGTCAGCATTATTTAGATGAACAACCATTACCAATGGATAAAGGTATTGGTAGCGGTATTAACCTTAATGATTTAGGTTTTGCTGATCCAACCCGTCAAATCACTAATACATGGTTAGATTGGGTATCGGGTGCATCTGTTCGCCAAGGTTTACCCGCTAAGATTGAGCGCATAGCTTAATTCTCAATCTGGTATTGTGAATAATCACTTCACTCTTTATTAGAAGCAGAGTGAAGTGATTGCAAAACAAATCAGTTTTACTTTATTTTTTATAAGATATAACTATATTAGTTTTGTTGTTTTAATATCATATATATCCTAAATACATAATAGTATAATAATTTTAAGGTGACCAACACGCATATTAGCCACCTCATTACAGTGAGTAATAATAGGAAATGGACTCCTTTTTTCTTTCTTTTGTTTATTTTTTGATTGAAGTTTAATAGGGTTATTTCTCATATATATATTTTAAAATATTATATATAAAAAATAACTCAATTCGATTTTTTACATTAATTTTTTCTGTAATATGTCTTTTGTGTGAATATACTGTGCTACTACTAATGGATAGTTTTTTAGCGATTTGATGATTAGGTATTTCACTCATCCAATAATTAATTATTTTTTGTTCTTGTAAACTAAAAATAGAACATAATGAATGTTTATAAGTAGGAAAGAAAACTTGGCATCGAGAAGTGAACATCGATGCCTTTTCAAGTACCCAAGGAAGTATCTTTTTTGGAAGGATAAAACAGTTATTTGTCAATGAGATAGGTCTTTCTTTATCTGGATAGTTTGCATCTAGATAAAGATAAAGCCGACAGTTCTTTGTTGAAAGAAAAAAAAGCTGCAAATGAGGGCAATATGCTATTTCCCGGCAATATCTTGTGAGATCAATAAATATGATATCTGGCATTGAGTGATTAATATAATTATTGGCTTCCTGTATAGATGGCATATCAATTATTTCATGTCTTACATTTCTCTTCTCAAAATAGTGTTTTATACCATTACGAGTAAAAAAACATTCGTCAATAATTAATACTTTCACAAATAACTTCCTTGTTTGTCGTTGTTTTAATTTATTAAAATAAAGATAACCTTATTTTATGTCAATTCGGCTTATGTGTTCTTTTCTTGAAGATATATCGAATAAAAAGGTTATGATTATTTTTCCATTAAATGGGAGTCGATTTATTAATATAACTAATTATTTTTATACTGTAAGAGTTGGCTTATATAGATATAAACAATATGTGGTAGTGGATTGGTGAGAGATAAAATGAGAACAGGAGTACCAAGTACCCCTGCTTTGCGTTCGCTATCTTTTCTAGATCTTTTTATTAATGCTTGGTGTTGACTGAAACAGAATCTTCAGATGATTCAATTTTATCAATACCTGCTTGAAGAATATGAATCAACTGCTTAGCTATGTCTGTTGTGAGCCAAAGTGTCTTATCTACAACTGCATTTTCTGGATGATGTTCGTTTTCAGGAAGATAATGTAAACGCAACATCATGGCATCGTAGATGTCAACGGTACTGATGTCCCAGCCTACAACAGGGTGTGTCTGAATAACTTCATTTTTTCTACTCATAATACCTCCTAATCATACAACCGGTTTTGACTAAGAGAGAAGCTCCCACGCAATGTGGTTACTTTTCAGTATACGAGATTTATCATGATTAAAAAGATAAATTTTTGTTGTAACAAAAAAATGTGTGCTGGCTCTGATAAAAGAGCAATGCACCATTAACAGTCTAACAAATGTTATATGGTGCATTTTAGAAAAATATCAAGGGGGTGAGATTAATCGACAGTAATATCCCAGTGAATATTTTCATTCGCTAAGAATGGGATAAGTGCTTCATCACCACAAAGGATTTGTGCTGGAGCCTCAACAGTTTTTTCAGTTAATGTGATGGTCCCTTCATTAACAGGTAAACCATAGAAACGAGGGCCATTTAGAGAACAGAAAGCTTCAAAATGTTGTAATGCATTGAGTTCTTTAAATACGGTTGCGTAAGCTGCCAGCGCGGTTGGTGCATTAAATACCCCAGCACAACCACAAGATGATTCTTTGCGATGTTGTAAGTGAGGTGCAGAATCTGTACCTAAGAAGAAGCGAGAATTTCCTGACGCAACAGCTTCTCTTAGTGCTTCTTGGTGAACGTTGCGTTTAAGAATAGGTAAGCAATATAGGTGAGGTTTAACACCACCTACCAACATATGATTGCGGTTAAACATCAAGTGTTGCGGGGTAATAGTGGCACCGAGAAACTCATTTCCTTCTAAGACATACTGAGCAGCTTCTTTAGTTGTAATGTGTTCAAAAACAATTTTTAGCTCAGGAAATTGCTTGCGTACAGGAGACATAACGCTATCAATGAAACGTGCTTCTCTATCAAAAATGTCAATACTTGAAGCGGTTACTTCGCCGTGGATCAGCAATGGCATGCCGATTTTTTCCATCACACTTAAGATAGGATAAATCTTTGTGATATCAGATACACCATGACTTGAGTTAGTTGTTGCATTTGCAGGATAAAGTTTACAAGCAGTAAAAACACCTTGTAAGAAACCTTGTTCGACTTCTGAAGGTAGTGTGCTATCTGTTAAATAGCAAGTCATTAACGGTTCGAAGTTATCTCCGGCAGGAATAGCCGCTTTGATGCGATCACGGTAAGTGCGAGCAGCTTCAATCGTTGTAACTGGTGGAACAAGGTTTGGCATGACTATAGCTCTGCCAAAATAGCGACTGGTATAAGGAACAACAGTTTTTAGCATGTCATCATCACGAAAGTGAACATGCCAATCATCTGGACGGTGAATAGTGAGGGTGATAGGTTGTGCAGTGGTCATATACCGGCTCCGTGTGTCTTAGGAAAATCGAAAGATCAAGGATTGGATTGGACTAGGTAGTCAAGCCGGAAATGAATGCTAATACGAAAACGATTAAATAGCTACCATTTAATCGCATTTTTTATTATATTTTTTGGGAAGTGTGTAAGGTAAAACAGAGAATAAAATCAAAAGGTTACGAGGGTGACACAAAGAGAAATGGCTCCTCCAACTGGACTCGAACCAGTGACATACGGATTAACAGTCCGCCGTTCTACCGACTGAACTATGGAGGAACATCATTAAGTGGCGTGTATCATATAGCGGGTGATTTGATATGTCAAAGGACAATCGACGATATTTGTTTAAGTGCATAGATAAACAACATATTGTTCGTTTCTAAAACAGATAATCTAATTATGAGATAATAAACATTTTTTAATTGGATGTTTTTTCCACGCTGAATACTGAAAATAAAGAAATAACGTACTTAAGTCAACGCGGAAATCTAAAAAATAAATGAGATAGAAAAAGAAGAAAGGTAATGATAATAGAAAAGATTAAAAGCAAAAAGCCCGCACTGAGATAGTGCGGGCTTTTCTAAATTTGGCTCCTCCAACTGGACTTGAACCAGTGACATACGGATTAACAGTCCGCCGTTCTACCGACTGAACTATGGAGGAAGCGAGTTCTCGTAAGAACGAGATGGATAATAGCGAGGGAGATGAACATTGTAAAGTAAAAAAAGTGAAATAACAGTTTAAGTGGTTAAAAAATAACTAATTTATGGTTTTTAAATCAAATAAGGAGGTTTTGAGTTTAAAAAATAGTCGGTGGAAGAGTGTTGATTGAAATGACCTTATAAAAAGGCATTCTTTTATTAATGATTTTGAGTTAACACGAAATTGAAGATGGACATATAAAAATACAAAAGAAATAAATAAGAAAATAGAGGAATAAAAATAGTCAATGAGTAGAAAGCAAAAAGCCCGCACTGTGATAGCGCGGGCTTTTCTAAATTTGGCTCCTCCAACTGGACTTGAACCAGTGACATACGGATTAACAGTCCGCCGTTCTACCGACTGAACTATGGAGGAAGCGAGTTCTCGTGAGAACGAGGCGAATAATAGCTATCCTTTACCACCTTGTAAAGTAAAAAAATGAAAAAAAATACCGTTTGCTCAAGACTGCATCAAGTTGTTTCTTTTTTGATAAAAATGTATAAAAAATAGATGGTTATCAATAGAAATAATATTCGAAATTTCATTTCTAGTCGCTGAAATGTGTCTTACATTGGAAAGAAAAGATAAAGCGTTTTTTTAAAAGAAAGTTTTTCATACTGTTTAGTTATACAATCTGACGAATTAAAAGACTAATTGAAGATCCCGAGACGATGGATACTACGAATTTATCAGTACCGATGGTATTAGAGTTTGAGCAATTTAAAAAAACACTTCTTCTATATACAAAAGATAAAGAAGGAGGATGGGATACCTCTGTTTCTGGTTTAGCGTTATGTCGGTATACTTCTATTACAGAGTCTGAAGGCTGGATGTATGAACCCAGTTTGGCTATTGCTGCACAAGGTGCAAAGCAAATAACGATAGGGCTAGAGACAAACTGTTATCGTCCTATGAATATGCTTTTAACATCATCAGATATACCTACTTTTGCTAAAGTCTGTGAAGCGTCAAAAGAAACGCCTTTTTTAGCAATGTTGCTAAAACTAGACCTCGCTCTATTACCTGAACTGCTAGCCGAAAATAAGTTTGAATTACTACAAGAAAATAACGAGATCAGCGCTCAACAAATTGTTCAAGCAACCGCGCCAATTTTACAAGCAGTAACAAGACTTATAAAACTAATAGATACACCAGAAGATGCACTTTTTATTGCTCCTTTGATCCAAAAAGAGATCCTTTATTACTTATTAAGATCGAATGATGGTGCGCGTCAGCAACTATTAGCATCACAACATCCTCAGTGTCGGCAAATTAGTGATGCGCTTGATTGGATTAAACAACATTATCACGAAACAATTCGGATTGAAGATCTTACAACGTTAGTGGGTATGAGCACCTCATCATTTCATTTTCACTTTAAAAAACGAACTGGCATGACGCCGTTGCAATATCAAAAGTGGTTACGGCTGAATGAAGCAAGAAGGATCATGCTGATTGAAATGAGTGATGTTTCTAAAGCAGCATTTATCGTCGGTTATGAAAGCCCATCACAATTTAGCCGTGAATATCATCGATTATTTGGTTTATCGCCCTTAAAAGATATTCAACGATTAAAAGAATCAGAAACTGAAACGGTATCTTTGGATTATTAGGCAAGAATAATGGAGAAATGAGTTAAAGCAGTGATGAGTAATTGCGTTATAGTTTGCTTATTAAATATGTGTATACAAGGAGTTTAGAAGTGACTAACGTTTTTATTATTAATGCTGCAAAAGAGTTTGATGGTTCTGAAGGGAAACTCAACGATCATTTAACGCAAGTCGCCACAGATTTGTTGTCTTCGCATCAGATAAATGTGCAATCAACACGCATTGATGATGGTTATGATAATAACGAAGAAGTTGATAAATACTTATGGGCCGATGTCATTATTTATCAAATGCCAGCATGGTGGATGGAAGGCCCTTGGATCTTAAAAAAATATATTGATGATGTATTTAGTGCTGGGTACGGCAAAATGTATATTGATGATGGTCGTACACGAAAAGATCCTTCGAAAAAATATGGTTCGGGTGGATTATTACAAGGCAAAAAGTATCTTCTTTCTGTAACTTGGAATGCGCCTTTTGAATCTTTTGAAGAACAAGAACAGTTTTTTGAAGGAAAAGGGATTGATGCTGTCTATTTTCCATTCCATAAAGCGAATCAATTTTTAGGTATGGAAGGATTAAAAACCTTCGGAATGTTTGATGTGGTGAAACAACCGCAAATTGAGCAAGATGTTGAAGCGTATAAAAAATACCTAAAACACGAAATTGTTGGAATAGCAGGTTAGGTCTTTATCGTACTAGATATAAATTAGCTATTTATTAATTAAGCAAGATAACGATACTGATTGGATTTAGGTAGCTGATTTAGATGATAAGAATGTAGAAAGTAAAAAGCCCGCGCTATTGCAGCGCGGGCTTTTCTAAATTTGGCTCCTCCAACTGGACTCGAACCAGTGACATACGGATTAACAGTCCGCCGTTCTACCGACTGAACTATGGAGGAAGCGAGTTCTCGTGAGAACGAGGCGCATAATAACGATGATATATCAGAGTGTCAACGTTAAAAGTGGATTAAATATCTGTTTGGTGGGTTTATCGACAAAGTGGCTAAATAATAGAAGTTATTCTCCGTGTTTTTATCTGTAACACGGAGAATCAATTAGGCTTGATGAGATAATTGTGATGCTGAAATTGATTGTTGAACGGGATCAAATGCCATCAAGTACACATCGTAAAAATGAATTTCTTGTTTTTTACTAATAATCTCACGAATGTCTTCTTTTATTTGTTGAGATATCGCAGGGTGCTGGTGGATCTCATTTATGGCTTCATCAGAGAGTTTTTCAAAGGTATACCATTCACCGTTATAGCAGACTCTCAAATCGAGAACGCCAATGTCTTCAAATTTATAGATAGGTTTTATATCAAATAATAAGATACCAGCCATCGCTAAGAACATCATAGTAAAGAGAACCAGCGAGATAACACCAAAGTAAGGTGAATAAATTAATAACGCCGCGAGTAATACATAAGAGAGAACCATGCTGATACATAGCCAGATATGGTTTTTTAAAAACTGACTATTAAAATGTGGTTTCCCGTCTCTTTTTTCTGCTTTATTGATCCGGTCTAAATCACGCTCTAAGATTTCTTTTAATACATTCATTGTAAACACCTTAAGAGATGAATGTTGCAAACTTGTTTCTTGTTACTAGATTATCACGTGGGCAAGATAAGCAGGTAGAACAGTTTTTTTTAAATTCTGGCATTAACTGTTATGGTTAGATTATTAAGAATATTCTTATTCGTTGTTAATAATAGAGATAAAATATCAAATAAATTTTATGCACAGTGATAAAAATCGAGGAAGAATTGTATTTTTAATGTGCAATTTGCATTTTTTTAATCTTTAGGCGCATAAAACTATTGCTATTAAACTTGTCTCATGCGTTAATGAGTAAGGCCTCAATACAGACCTGATTTATGATTGACATTCTAAGTTAATGAGTTTTAAACAGCATCGCTTTTTGACCGTTTTCTTCATGTGTGCCCATAAGTTATAGGTAGTTCAGGCCAGTAGATGCCGAGAAGGCAACGTTTTATTGATATATAGGAAAGTCACATGTCTGACAAAATGAAAGGTCAAGTTAAGTGGTTCAACGAGTCTAAAGGCTTTGGTTTTATTACTCCAGCAGACGGAAGCAAAGACGTATTCGTTCACTTTTCTGCCATTCAAGGTAACGGTTTCAAAACTCTGGCTGAAGGTCAGAACGTAGAATTCACAATTGAAAACGGTGCAAAAGGTCCTGCAGCTGCTAACGTAACAGCTCTGTAATTAAAGCCTTTTAAAAATTTTCTTCAAGCCTGTCACCTTATGGTGGCAGGCTTTTTCTTTATGGGTAAAATAAAAAAAGAGAATGATAATATTTATCAGGAGAGAAAATGCAGGTTAATGATAATGTTGTTGTAAAAACAGATGGTATTGACGATCGTGAAGGAACTATCCTACTTATCGAAGAATTTAATGAAGGTATAATGTATTTGGTATCACTCCCTGAATATCCAAAAGGAATTTGGTTTTTTAATGAAAAAGAGGGCGGTGAAGGAATATTTGTGAGACCAATACAGCAAAAGTGACTGACGTTTAGGTTTGGTTCATTTACATTTTTAAATCAGCTACTTATACTTTTGCTAAATTATAGTTAGGAGAAAACACCTTGGATACACAAAGTTGTAGGTTAATGATAAACCCATTAATCGAGAATAATTTTATTCAAAATAATAGGTAAGCTGTTTTCTTCACTAAAACTGCTTACCATTTTGGTGGGCAGTGCGTTGTAATATTCCTTTCTTATATTTCAATTATGCACTTACCCAAATAATTTCCCTTATGCAGCTAAAACAAGAAGGGTAATTTCATGTGCTATATTTTTTTCTCTTTATTTCCTCCTCCTAAGGCGATGAATTGATTTCAACACTCTGAATTGTCAGAGCAAAATTTTCATATCGATTTTAATCATCATGTAGAGGAAATAAACATGACGATGACGCCTTATATTTTAAATCTCGTGATTGCAATGTGCCTTGGTGCTTTGATTGGTGCTGAACGTCAATGGCGACAAAGAATGGCAGGTTTAAGAACAAATGCTTTAGTGGCAACGGGGGCTGCTGTTTTTATTTTAAGCTCAATAGAAACTTCGTCAGATAGCCCTGGTCGGATCGCAGCTCAAGTTGTTTCAGGTATTGGATTTCTTGGTGCTGGTGTGATCATGCGCGAAGGAATGAATATACGTGGGCTTAATACAGCAGCAACGCTTTGGTGTTCTGCGGGAATTGGTGTG
The DNA here is from genome assembly GCF_003144445.1 of Proteus sp. TJ1640. Lineage (NCBI taxonomy): Bacteria > Pseudomonadati > Pseudomonadota > Gammaproteobacteria > Enterobacterales > Morganellaceae > Proteus > Proteus sp. TJ1640. Next base: position 57,505 of record NZ_PENY01000037.1, on the reverse strand, counting down.
TTGAGTGGATTAGGTTTATATCAATTGGCGACCATAGCAGCACTTCTTATTCTTTGTGCGAATATTTTATTGCGAGAAGCTGCTCAGCGGATAAATGCTCAACCACAACATCAAGCAATAGATATTGAGCAACGCTACTCAATACGAATTATTTGTCATGAAGAAGATGAAGTTTTAGTTAGAACTCTGATTTTACAGGCAATAAATGGATTACATGTTCGATTACAGTCTTTAAGTAGTGCTGATACATTGATGCCTAGTCAATTGGAAGTTTGTGCCGAATTACTTGCAACCCCCATCGAGCAAAAAGAGATAGAAGCGATTGTTTGCAGAGTAAGTTTAGAAAAGAGTGTCAGTGCAATTAATTGGAAGATAGCAGCAGAGCATCCTATTTAACGGATCTTTTTTAAGACAAGATTATTCTAATCAAGGCTCTCTATATTCAGTATAGGGCGCTTTTTTGTCATGTAGATACTAGTTAGAGATCAACTTACAAAGTTATTTCAAAAAGGAATATGAATATTAATACAAGTTATAAAGAATATAATTTTGTAATTTGTAAGTAATAGAACTGTCATATTTCAAGTTGTTGTATAGTCGATTATGTTTATTCGTACAGACATATTCTTTTGTATGTTCATAGTAAACCATTCACTTTTTCCTACCTAAATCCAAATCACTTAGAGTATTTACATAATATTTAATTCTAAAACTAATTTCTCTAATGAGAAGAATAAGGCTTTAGTTATAAATTACGTATTATTACTAACATATAGAAATAAAGTATTTTAATTGTGTAATTATTATTTGCGTAACTATTACTTTATGGAATAAAAAATAGAAAAATATATTCAAAAAAAGCTAATTAAAATACGTGATAGAGAGGATATGTTCATTTTCGTTTTAATAAAAACAAACATTTTTGTCTAAATTGATTAATGTACAATTATTTGTATTGTGGCTAACCCGTATATAATGAGTTATGAACGCAAAATATTTAACTACCTTCGTGGGGTGTTTGGTATCATTTCTCATTTTTATTAATCGTTTCTTTTGGTCTGATTTGATTTATCTCTGTTTATTTTGTTTTTAATAAATAGAAAAAACTAAAATCAAGTAAGAGATTGCTACCCATGGTTTACTTATTAAATGAGGTACTTAGGAGTATTATGGGACAAAAAGTCGTTATTAAGGGGCTTAGAGCAGTATTTCATTTGGGATAAAAATTGATGTTTTCCATTGATTATATTAGATTTTTTTAATACCTAAATTATACTCTCAAATTATTTCAATGTATTTGGCTAAAAATATATCAACATTTACTGCCATATTTAATTTAAGCGTGATTTTTTGAGTAATGTTTTTAATTTAATTTAATTAGACTCTCAAAATATGAAGAAAAATTTAGGAAAACGGTGGGCTTATACTGCTACAGTAAAGCTGATGAATTGCTGTGGTATGTTGTCTGTAATCACTAATCATTGGTGAATGAAAATCTTTTGAAGAATTGTGGTTTTTTTTGTAAAGACCATGTGGAAAAATTGATACCAATAAGTAATCTTATAATAATAGTAGAAAAATTACACCACTCTTTCTGTTCAGTAAAATAATCATTTCAAAATTATATTGTTTATAACTTTGTCAAGGATGTAAATCTTACTTATTACAGAAAGAGAATTATCTTATTATGAAATAGATGTGTCGTTAGTATTTTTCTTGAAAATATATATAAAGGATAATTGTGGTACTGACCTTTTTTGATTCACCAAAAAAGATAAAACCAAGTATAAGAGGAACACTAATTTAAAACATTGCTGGTATAAAAGTGTGAACAAAAATTTCATGTTCGCTTACTAAAAAACAATGTAACTCGTTTCAATAGAACTGGAAGCAATACACAAACTATTTGCATTCACCTCATGAATGATCTCGATTATTACTATAAAAAAATACGGTTACAATATTTTTCAATACCTTCTTTTTCCAAAAAATTAGAACACTTTGGGGTTATAGAATACTAAGTGCTGTTATTGGTTTTAAGACTAATCTAATAAATGAGATATAAGCCTTGATTCTTTAGATATATCAATATATTTATTAGGTTTTGATCGAGAGAAAAAGTCTTTTTAATGTTGAAATTACTCATAAAAAGGGTAATAAAATGAGTCAAATTAGTAGTTAGAATAGAGGAACATTTAGAGATATATTTTGGCGCTTTAAGTAAAGATGTACCGATATTTAAATCTTTATACTCTCCTAGGTTCGTCAACACCAACTTTTGTTAAGTAATAGTGTTGTTACGAAGTCAGCATTTTTAGTTCCGTAATGCCTTGAGACTTGTGATAGCTAGGTTGAAAAAAAGAGGCTAACCACATGATAAGAGAGAAGGTGAAACAATACTCATCATTTGTAAGAGTAAAACAAATTGTTGTTAGAAACTATTTGGGGCTAAAAGTTAACATTTGATATTTTTTATTCGTACCAATGCTAATAGAGTAATCAATAAGGTGTTATTTTAATCATATTTGTTTTTCTTGCTTTACATTGAGAAAGTGCATCTATACAGGTGTTAACTTCGGGTTATCATATTTGCCATTACAGCCATTTATTGTGTAGAGACAATACGGTTAACAGGAAAAACAGAATTTATATTTTACCTTATTATTTTATGAATTAATTACTTTATCTTGGAGATCTTGGGATCTTTTTTTATGAAATTGAAATTTATATTTCAAAAAATGTCTTTTTTTTATAAAAAAAGAGATGTGGTTATATAAGACATGATTTTATAAATCTGCTTTTTTTCTTTATTTTTTTACTGTCTTTTGTGTTTTTTATTAGTTGTAAATTATTGTGTTAATATATCTATGCAGTGAAAAATAAGAAAGTTTAAATTTTTTATATTAATAATCTGTGACTTTATTTTATAAAAAAATGCGTGTTTTTTTTGATTAAACTTAAGTTAAATGCTGTATTATTTTTATATTCAATTCTGAATTAATAATTGAATTGGTAAAAGGTGTTATTTAATTAAATAAAAAAGATTATTTTGTTTTTATATTAATCTAGTAGTAATTTTAAATTTATATTGTTCATAAATTACACTGTAATTCATAAAAAAAACTTATTTATATGTGGATATTATTTCTCTGTGATTAATTTACAGGCAATAAAACTCTTATTAAGGGTTCTGTAATTTAAGTGTTAAATAGTACTTGGTAAGTATTAGCTAAATTAAATTATTACAGTTGAAACTTTAATGATGTAGAAATAAATATTCAATGATTTAAGGGTGAAGATGCATAACTAAGAATTTAATTTTATATGACTTATCGTCCTGTCTAATAAATGTATTAACTTATCATATTGATTTTAAAGTATAATATTTGATTTGAAATAATAAAAAAATTTAGGATAACTATAAATAATTAGAATGGGTTATTTTTCAAACAAATTGTAAACAAAAAGTGATCATTTATGAAGGTTTGCGTAAATGGTGAAAAAAATAATATCTATAGAAATATTTATTAAATTTAAGAAGCTTGTTTAGATAAAGATGAGGGGGAGATATATCAATATATGTTACTGTGATCAAAAAAATCTCTAATTGTGGATTTGTCAAATTTTTATGCTGTATTTTTAGGTTTATAAGTTTAATAGATCGTATAAAATAAAAAATTATCATTAATATTTTAATTTGGGTAGATTAGCTTATTAATTTACACCAAGTTTTATTACTTTTATCACTTGAATAGTTAATGAACTAATTCCATAATAATGATTATCTTTTTGTGATGTGACTCACATAGTATTTAAATTAGACTACTTTATCCGTTGAATAACTTAATCGTTAAGGAGTAAAGTTGTTGCGTTAGGATTATTCTTAACGAGCTATATTGGCGAGCATTTAAAGTTTACTTTTAATTTAAATGATTTTTTCGCTACTTTTGAAAATGACCGTAACTAAGTAATACAAGGTAGTGTTACTACGTGTCATGTTCATAAAATGGGGCCTGGAATTTAATATTACATTTATATTAATTTCCTCGGGATCTTTCATTAGAAAGATCCTCTTTGTTCAATATAATCGGACGGGATGTAAAGAGATGAGTACGGTTGAATTGCTTAAGCATATTTATGACATAAATTTATCGTATTTGCTTTTGGCGCAAAGGTTAATTAACCAAGAAAAGGCTTCCGCAATGTTTCGGCTTGGGATTAGTGATGCAATGGCGGATGCACTGGCAGAGCTTACATTGCCACAATTGGTTAAGTTGGCTGAAACAAACCAACTAATCTGTAATTTCCGCTTTGAAGACAGCGAAACAATAGAACAACTCACTAAAGAATCTAGAGTGGATGATTTACAACAAATTCATACTGGCATTCTTCTTTCTTCTAACTTGTTTCGTCAGTTATCGGAACAAGACACTACTGCAACAAAGAAACGGGCATAACAATGAGTGAGAAAAGTATCGTCCGAGAAGCGAAAGATATTCGCTTAGCAATGGAATTAATCACCTTGGGTGCCCGCTTACAAATGCTTGAAAGTGAAACTCAATTAAGTCGGGGGCGTTTAATTAAATTATACAAAGAATTAAGAGGGAGCCCCCCTCCAAAAGGAATGCTGCCATTTTCAACGGATTGGTTTATGACATGGGAACAAAATATCCATTCCTCAATGTTTTATAATGCTTATCGCTTTTTATTAAAAAATGGCGGTTGTGTTGGCGTTGAGGCTGTTGTTAAGGCTTATCGTTTATACTTAGAGCAATGTCCTCCTGTTAAAGATCAAGAACCTATTTTAGCACTAACAAGAGCATGGACATTAGTACGTTTTGTTGAAAGTGGTATGTTGCAACTTTCCGTTTGTACCAAATGTAATGGTTCATTTATTACACACGCACACCAGCCAGCTAGTAATTATGTTTGTAGTCTTTGCCAGCCACCTTCTCGCGCAATAAAAAAACGTAAACTTTCCGCCAATCCTGCCGATATTAACTTACAACTGTTGGATGGTCTTGAACAGTTTGCAATGTGATTCGAGATTGAAAGTTAAATATCAGGTTATAGAGCTTAGTTATCTATAACCTGTACCGTTTCCTCTCCCCCTCCTATCTCTTGCTGCTATGTTCGCCATTCTCTCAATAACGAAATTAGCTAAAGGGATATCGCGTGTTAGTACTCTTAGGATATATCGTGGTTATGAGCGCCGTCATCGGGGGATATCTTCTCGTCGGTGGTAGTTTAGGTGCCTTATACCAGCCAGCCGAATTTATAATCATCTTTGGTGCCGGTATCGGTGCTTTTATTGTAGGTAATAATGGTAGAGCAATTGTATCGACAATGAAGATCCTACCGAAATTACTTCGTAGTACAAATTATAATAAAGCGATGTACATGGATTTAATGGCACTCATGTTTCGTTTATTGTCAAAAGCTCGTCAAAACGGGATGTTGGCATTAGAGAGAGATATCGAAAATCCACAACAAAGTGACATTTTTTCCCAATATCCTCGCATTATGAAAGATGTTTATATGCTCAGTTTTATTACTGACTATATGCGTCTGATGGTGACAGGGAATATGAACCCTTATGAAATTGAATCTCTGATGGATGAAGAGATTGCAACTTTTGAGGAAGAGAGCGAAGTTCCTGCAACGGGATTATCTGCCATGGGTGATTCACTGCCCGCATTTGGTATTGTTGCTGCGGTGATGGGGGTCGTTAATGCGTTAGGTGCAGCCGATAGACCTGCTGGTGAAATGGGCGTTCTCATTGGTCATGCAATGGTTGGTACTTTCTTAGGTATTTTATTAGCTTATGGCTTTATTTCACCATTAGCTTCTAGGCTCAGACAGCGCTCTAGTCAGCAAATGAAAATGATGGAGTGCATCAAAACAACATTGTTATCTAGCATGAATGGATATGCACCACAGATAGCTGTTGAATTTGGACGTAAAACCCTCTTTCTGGCAGACAGACCTTCTTTTATTGAATTGGAAGAACATGTACGTCAGGTACGGACACCAATGCAGGCAAATCCTGATGCAATGAAAGAAGAGTAATTATGAAGAGTAATTCACAAATCATCCGAGTTAAAAAGCGAGGGAGAAAGCAACATAACGCTCACGGTGGTGCATGGAAGATAGCTTATGCTGACTTTATGACCGCAATGATGGCTTTCTTTCTGGTGATGTGGTTACTTTCAATCTCTAGCCCACAAGAATTAACTCGTGTAGCCGAATATTTTCGTACGCCATTAAAAGTCGCTATTGAAAAAGGGCGATTTAGTGGGGATGCAACCAATCCTATTCCTGGAGGGGGGCGTGATCCTGTCTATAACGAAGGCGATATTTTGCCAAAAGGCCAGGAAGATAAACAGCTCAATGAAAAGCAACAATTCCGCCGATTAAAAGAGAATTTAGAACAAGTCATTTTAAATGATCCTCGGTTAAAAGATCTGAAGCCTCATTTACTGATCGACATGATGGATGAAGGTTTGCGCATTCAAATTATTGATAAAGCAAATCGACCGATGTTTAGAGTCGGTAGTGCCACCGTTGAACCTTATATGAAAGATATTTTGACGGCAATCGCACCTATTTTAAATGATACGCCATACAAAATCAGTTTATCGGGTCATACCGATGATATCCCTTATGCAAGTGGTGCTTTTAAATATAGTAACTGGGAACTATCAACGGATCGTGCAAATGCTTCTCGTCGAGAATTAATTGGTGCAGGCTTAAATGAATGGAAAGTATTGCGTGTTGTGGGTATGGCATCAACAGTTCATTTAGTTAAAGAGGATGGTTTTGCAGCTGCTAACCGACGGATCAGTATTTTGGTCTTAACGAAGCAAGCAGAACAAAAAATTGTACAAGAAAATGAGCGGGTTGCACCGACAGTAACAGAGGCTTCAGAAATTAAACCTCTACTTTCAGGGCAAGAAACCCCACAAGAAAAAGCAGAAAACACACAGACGGATTCGTCTGTGTCTTCTGTATCTGAGCTTCCCGAATCAAAAAAGGAAAATGTTGAAACAGGAGTTTCTGGGGAAAGTTTGCCATCACAATCGACAAATATTACTACAAAGCAGGGAACCGCCCCCTAATTTGTTAGTAATCGCGTAAAGGTGAATGAGTAACGATGGATATTACTGAGTTTTATCAAACATTTTTTGATGAAGCAGATGAGTTGTTAGCTGATATGGAACAGCATTTGCTGTTACTTGATCCGGCAAATCCAGATCAAGAACAGTTGAATGCAATTTTCCGTAGTGCACACTCCATAAAAGGAGGAGCTGCAACATTTGGCTTCGTTAAACTTCAACAGACCACTCATGTGCTTGAAAACTTGCTCGATAGTGCAAGGCGTCATGAGATGGCGCTCACCGACGACATTATTAACCTGTTTCTGGAAGCGAAAGATATTATGCAACAGCAATTGGATGCACATAAAAACTCACAAGAACCTGATGAGGAAACATTTAACTATATTTGTGAGAAGTTGCGTCAGCTGGCTCTCGATGTAAAAGAAGAACAATCCGCTCCTCAAGTTGAGGCGGTTGCTGGATCTGAAGCTTCGGACTCACAGGCCACCATGATTGAAACTCCTGTTTTGTCATCTGACGCTGAAAATGTGCAAAGTGAAGCCGTAGAAAACAGAGTTGAAGTCGCATCGACAATGGCAGCTGATGGACATTATTACCATCATATCATTTTGTCTGATCTGAAAGAGACAGATATTGATTTAATGCTCGATGAATTAAAGCATCTTGGTGAAGTTAGCCAAGTTGAAAAACAGCATCATGGCCTTGAAGCAATATTAAAAACTACTGCAACAGAAGAAGATATCAGCGCTGTACTTTGTTTTGTGATTGAACCTGAACAAATCTCGTTTAAAAAAGTGGTTGTTGCAGAAAAAACACCAGAAAAAAACGCAGTTACAGAAGAAAGTACAACATCTGTTGATGATGCTCATGTTGAAAGCCAAGCTGAGCAACCTGCACCTGTACAAAAAACAGTGGTTGAAAAGGTGATGCCATCGGCAGAACCAACTAAAGCACCTGTAGCAGCACCAACGAAAAGGCCAACTGCAGCGGCAACACCAAAAACAGAATCAAGCAGCATTCGTGTTGCAGTTGAAAAAGTTGACCAATTAATCAACTTAGTTGGTGAGCTGGTTATTACACAGTCAATGTTGGCGCAGCACAGCGGTAGTCTTGAGCCTGCAATATATAGTGATTTATTAAGTTGTATTGCTCAGTTGCAGCGTAATTCTCGAGATTTACAAGAATCTGTTATGTCAATTCGTATGATGCCGATGGAATATGTTTTCAGTCGCTTCCCTCGAGTTGTTCGTGATGTTGCAGGTAAAATGAATAAGAAAGTTGAGTTAAACATGATTGGTAGCTCAACAGAACTTGATAAAAGTTTAATTGAAAAAATTATCGATCCTTTAACTCACTTAGTTCGTAACAGCCTTGATCACGGTATTGAAATGCCAGCGGAGCGGATTGCACTGGGTAAACCGGAAGCAGGGCAGTTAACGCTGTCTGCGGAACATCAAGGTGGTAATATTTGCATTGAAGTGACTGATGATGGCGCAGGATTAAACCGCGAACGTATTTTGAAAAAAGCGATTTCCTCTGGGCTTGCAGTTTCTGAAAATATGAGCAACGAAGAAGTTGCTATGCTGATTTTTGCACCGGGTTTCTCTACCGCCGAAGTCGTAACGGATGTTTCCGGCCGTGGTGTGGGTATGGATGTTGTGAAACGAAATATCCAAGAGATGGGGGGACAAATTCAGATCAGTTTTGAGGTTGGTAAAGGAACGCGTATTCGTATTTTACTTCCACTAACATTAGCAATTTTAGATGGTATGTCTGTTAAAGTTCATGACGAAGTCTTTATTTTACCATTAGGAACGGTAGTCAGTTCTTTACAACCGGAAGAAGATGATATTTATCCATTGGCTGGCGATGAGAAATTATTGCAGGTTAGAGGGGAATATTTACCACTGATTGAATTGCATCGTACTTTTAATATTGAAGGCGCTCAAACGGATATTACCCAAGCAATTGCGGTTATTGTTCAAAGTGCTGGACGTCGTTATGCTTTATTAGTAGATCAATTAGTTGGTCAGCATCAAGTTGTTGTTAAAAATATAGAGAGTAATTACCGAAAAGTTCCGGGGATATCTGCAGCAACAATTATGGGTGATGGTAGTGTAGCTTTAATTCTTGATGTACCAGAATTGCAACGTTTAAGTCATACACAAATGACGAATAAGAAAAAGAATACAACTGCAAGTGCAGTCATTTAATAGTGAGGATAAAATAAGATTATGGCTTCGGAACATTTCGAGAAATTATCCGGTGAAACTGTTGGACAAGGATTTCTAATTTTTACGCTGGGTGATGAAGAATATGGAATTGATATTTTAAAGGTTCAAGAAATTCGTGGATATGATCAAGTTACACGTATTGCTAATTCACCTAGCTTTATTAAAGGTGTAACTAATTTACGGGGCGTTATTGTTCCGATAGTTGATCTGCGTATTAAATTTTCACAAGAAAGTGTAACTTATAATGACAATACTGTTGTTATTGTGGTTAACTTATTAAATCGAATTGTAGGAATTGTGGTTGATGGCGTTTCTGATGTTCTTACGCTAAAGCCAGAGCAAATCTGCCCTGCGCCAGAGTTTGCAGTCACCATGTCTACTGAGTATTTAACAGGTTTAGGTACTTTAGATGAAAGAATGCTTATTCTTGTTGATATTGAAAAATTACTCAATAGTGAAGAAATGGAATTAGTCGATAGCGCTGCAATTCAAGCTAAATAAGTTTTTATTTTTAAAAAATAATCTAAATACTGTTCCGGTAAATTTGCCGGAATAGTTATTTTTATCTTTTTTATTTTATTAGTGAGCGTTAACACATTAAATTAACCTTAAGTAAAATTAAAAGATAAAAAAGAACTAATAATTTTAGTTAAGTTCTATTTTATTACTTATTAACTTAATAAGTAGCTATCACTTAGCTGTAATATTTTTCTACTGACGGAAATAACTTTAAAGTTTTTTATACTTATAATTTTAATTAAAAATGGTATTACCACCGCTTTCTAATGGAGCAAAATGTGACTAAGACGAAATGAATCCTATAAAGTTTCTCTTAAGTCTGCCGATAACTTGCTCATTACCGTTTATTATAAAAAGGGAAACTATGTTTAGCCGAATGAAAATAGTGACTGGATTATTATCCATTCTTCTGTTGTTTGGTGTTTTGCAATTTGTCTCAGGGGGCGTTTTTTACTCAAATATCGTTGAGACAAGAAACGACCTTAATAAAACACTGACAATACAAAAGCAACGTGAACGCCTAGATGAAAGCTGGGCTAACTTACTTCAAGCTCGTAATAATATTAACCGGGCTGCGATTAGTTTTTTATTACAAGATAAAAATCTTAATGTAGATGATTCTCTGTCTGTTGATTATTTGGTGGGACTTGCTCGCAAAAATATGTCGCGTGCAGACGAGAAATTTAAAGAATTTGAAAAGAATATTACTGCTTATCAAATTCACTCAGAAGATGATATTCGTAGTCTAAAAGGGCGCTTTATCGAATATTTCTCTGCATTAAACCAATTAGAAATTTTACTTCAAGATAAGAACTTAAAAGATTTTTTTGAGCAACCAACTACGGGTTATCAAGACGCTTTATATAAAGAATATCTTTCATATGTTATGCGTAATGAGAAATTTAACGAAGAGTTAAATATGGCATTAGAAGCCTCTCACCAACGTACTACCATTACTATAGCAGTGTTAGCCATTATCGTTATTGCGGCATTAATTCTCTGTTGGTTTGCATTACGTAATGCCTTAATTAGACCATTAAACTCACTTTTATTAAGCATTAAAACTTTCTCTGAAGGTGATTTACGTCCAAATATCGAGGTGAATGGCCGCAATGAAATGAGCTTGTTAGCGAGTGGTTTAAAACATATGCAACAAGAGCTAATTCAAACTGTTCGTGGTGTCTATCAAAGTACAGAAAATATTTATAACAGTACAAGTGAAATTGCGGCGGGGAATAATGACTTATCTGCTCGTACAGAAGAGCAAGTCGCTTCGTTAGAAGAAACTGCTGCAAGTATGGAACAATTAACTGCAACTGTAAAACAGAACGCAGATAACGCTCGCCAAGCAAGTAACCTTGCTAATGACGCCTCAGATATTGCCCGCCAAGGTGGAAAAGTTGTTGCTAATGTGGTGCAAACAATGCACGACATAGCCGGAAGTTCTCAGAAAATCACCGATATCACAGCTGTTATCGATGGCATTGCATTCCAGACCAATATTTTGGCACTGAATGCAGCTGTTGAAGCAGCAAGAGCCGGTGAGCATGGTCGCGGATTTGCGGTGGTTGCCGGTGAAGTTCGTAACCTTGCACAGAGAAGTGCAGAAGCTGCTAAAGAAATAAAAACACTGATTGAAGATTCTGTAAGTCGTACTGAAACTGGCTCTGTGCTTGTTGAAAGTGCGGGTGAAACGATGACGCGTATCGTGGATTCAGTAACGCGCGTTACTGATATCATGGGCGAAATTGCTTCAGCATCAGATGAGCAAAGCCGAGGTATTTCACAAGTTGGCCTTGCGGTTTCTGAAATGGATCGTGTTACTCAGCAAAACGCCTCTTTAGTAGAACAATCTGCAGCCGCTGCTGCTGGTCTTGAAGATCAAGCAGTTGCATTAACCCGCTTAGTTTCAATCTTCAAATTACCGGGTCAGGAAGAAAAAACGCTAGAAAAAAAGGAATTGGATGCAACCCCTGTAGTTAAAGCCGCTGCTCCACTTATAAAACCAGGAACCTCAGAAAAGAAAAAGAGCAGCAGTGTTGAAGATCCCGCTAATTGGGAAACTTTCTAACAACAACAAGTGGCTGACAAGCGGTGGCTTTGAACCACCGCTTTAAACGAGGTGAAGGCATGTTTAGGTTTCGCAAATTAAAGATATCCACCAGTCTCTATTTATTACTGATGATGTTTTGCGTTATGCAATTGATTTCTAGTGGTATTTCGCTAGGAATTGTTCATTTGAATAACGAACAGATCACTAAAGTAGATATAGATACATCTAAGCGAGATGAATTAGGATTAAGTTGGGCATCTTTAATACAAACACGTAATGCGATTAATCGTGTAGCTATCGCAGTGAAAACTGAACAGTCAACGGATTATATTCAATCTATTGAATCAATTGCACTTTCACGTTTGGAAACGGCGAATACTCATTTTCAAAATTTCCTTGCTGAAATAAATAAAGAGGCAATCCCAACAGAAGAAAAAGAAATTGTTGATGCAGTGAAAAATGATTACCACGTTTTGTATGGTGCATTAACCGAATTACATAGCATGTTAAAAAACGATAACTTCCAAGGTTTTTTAGATCAACCAACAGAACGTTATCAAACAGCGATGGAAAATTCATTTAATACCTATATGAATTATGTTCAGGATGAAATTACTGAATCTATCGAGCAAGGACATCGTTCTTATACTATTGCTATCTTGATGTTTATCGGTGCAATAGCGATGGTTATTGTTGTATCAATCGCCGCTCATCGCTGGCTAAGTTTTAATATCATTAAACCTTTCGCAAGTTTAAGCCGTTATTTTAATGATGTTGCCACTGGTAAATTAAATCGTGAAATTCTTGTCTTCACCGATGATGAAATAGGAAATGTGTTTAAAAAACTACGAGAGATGCGTGGTGAGCTTGCACGTTCTATTCGTCTCGTTCGTGATAATAGCCATGCTATGTATTCGGGTATTCAAGAAATTTCCAAAGGAAATACGGATTTATCCTCAAGAACTGAACAACAAGCTGCTTCGTTAGAAGAAACTGCGGCAAGCATGGAAGAGTTAACAGCAACGGTAAAACAAAATGCTGATAACGCTCTGCAAGCGAGCAAGCTCGCAGAATCTGCTTCTGAAACAGCTATACGTGGTGGGCAAATCACGCATAGTGTTGTTGAAACCATGGATGCGATTACACAAAGTTCTCAAAAGATAGGGGCTATTATCAGTGTGATTGATGGTATTGCGTTCCAAACCAATATATTAGCACTTAACGCGGCGGTTGAAGCTGCTCGCGCGGGTGAACAAGGGCGTGGATTCTCTGTCGTTGCAGGAGAAGTTCGTAACCTTGCTCAACGTAGTGCTGATGCTGCAAAAGAAATTAAGTTGTTGATTGATGAGTCCGTTTTACGTGTCTCTCAAGGTTCTCAACTCGTTAATAATGCAGGACAGACAATGGAGGAACTCGTCACCTCAGTAAATAAAGTCACTGAATTAATGGCAGAAATCGCCTCAGCTTCTGATGAACAAAGCCGAGGTATTCACCAAGTCGCTGATGCAGTCAGTCAGATGGATCAGGTGACACAGCAAAACGCTGCTTTGGTGGAGCAATCAGCATCTGCTGCCGCAGCATTAGAAGATCAGGCTAATAACCTTGTTGATGCTGTATCGGCATTCGAGTTGCCTGACACGGATGAGAGTAATCATTCTTCATCCTTAGAAGGTAATGGGTTGAAAAAAGCAGATAAAAAATCATTTTTTAAAAAGACCCATTAAAAAACAATGAAACGTAATGTTACTGAAGTCTTATCAGATATCGCTGCTCAACCGTTGGATATTTTTACCCAACGGTTCATGTTGTCCGATGATCAGTTTCAATCTATATGCCAATTGATTTATCAAAAGGCCGGTATTGTGCTGACTAACAACAAAAGGGAGATGGTTTATAACCGTCTCACTAGGAGGTTACGTGAATTACGGATGAATAACTTTGGTGACTATCTTGCGTTTCTTAAAAGTGATGTACGCAACCCTGAATGGCAAGAGTTTGTCAATGCATTAACAACCAATCTCACTGCATTTTTCAGGGAAGCGCATCATTTTCCTATTTTGGCAAAACATGCCAGAAAAAAAGCAGGAGGCGTCTACCGAGTATGGTGTGCAGCAGCATCTACTGGAGAAGAACCTTATTCAATAGCGATGACTTTACGCGATGTTTTTGGAAATAACCCGTATAAAACCAAAATTATTGCCAGCGATATCGATACTAATGTGTTGGATAAAGCACGAAAAGGTGTTTACCGACAGGAAGAGCTTAAAACATTAAATGATGAATATTTGAAAAAATATTTTCTCAAAGGTGTCGGCGAGTTTGAAGGATACGTGAAAATTAGACATCAAATTAGCGAGATGGTCTCTTTTCAGTATTTGAATTTACTCGACAAGCAATGGGATTTAGAAGGTAGTTTTGATGCGATTTTTTGTCGTAATGTCATGATTTACTTCGACAAAGAAACACAACAAACCTTACTTAATCGCTTTACCTCATTACTTAAGCCAGACGGAATGCTGTTTGTTGGACATTCAGAGAATGTAAGCCAGCTTAGCAAGAATTTCTACTTGCATGGGCATACCGTTTACGGGCTGACACCAGCAAGGAGAGGTTATGAATAAAATAACGGTACTCTGTGTCGATGATTCGGCGTTAATGCGTCAAATCATGCGAGAAATCATCAACAGTCATAGCGATATGGAAGTTGTTGATTGTGCACCAGATCCTATAGTGGCTCGTGACTTAATAAAAAAGTACAACCCACAGGTATTAACGTTAGACGTTGAAATGCCACGTATGGATGGTATTGATTTCTTGGAAAAATTGATGCGATTAAGACCAATGCCTGTCGTTATGGTTTCATCATTAACAGCCAAAGGCTCCGAAGTAACGTTAAAAGCGTTAGAGTTGGGTGCGGTTGATTTTGTGACTAAACCACAACTTGGTTTGCGTGAAGGTATGATGGCTTATAGCGAACTGATTGCCGAGAAAATTCGAGCGGCAGCACTAGCACGAATTAATCGCCGAGAAGTACAAGCACAGCCTTCTAAATCACTGTCATTTACACCGATGATTTCGAGTGAAAAGTTGATCGCTGTCGGTGCATCAACTGGTGGCACAGAGGCTATTCGTAATTTTCTAGAACCATTACCGATTACCAGCCCTGCGATATTAATTACGCAACATATGCCGGCAGGGTTTACACACTCATTTGCAGAACGATTAAATCGATTATGTCAAATTAGTGTAAAAGAAGCAGAAGACGGCGAACGTGTATTACCTGGACATGCTTATATTGCACCAGGTGATTATCACATGGAGCTTCGTCGTAATGGTGCTAACTACCAGATCCACATTAATAAAGAACCTGCAGTAAACCGTCATCGTCCTTCAGTTGATGTGCTATTTCGTTCAGTCGCAAAATATGCGGGGCGTAATGCTATTGGCGTTATTTTAACTGGGATGGGAAGTGATGGTGCAGCTGGGTTATTAGAAATGCGTCAAGCAGGAAGTTATACCTTTGCACAAGATGAAGCGAGTTGTGTCGTCTTTGGTATGCCTCGTGCTGCGGTTGAAATAGGCGCAGTAGACGAAGTGAAAAGCATAAGCGCAATGAGTAAAGCGGTGCTGATGAAAATCAGTAGCACGCAATCATTACGTATCTGATTAAGTTCAGTTTAAAAAGCAACACAGTAATTTGCCGATATATTTTGAAGGAGTTTTCAATGGCAAGTAAGGATCTGAAATTTTTAGTGGTTGATGATTTTTCAACAATGCGCCGCATAGTTCGTAATTTGCTAAAGGAATTAGGATTTACGAATGTAGAAGAAGCAGAAGATGGTGCTGACGCGTTAGCTAAATTGCGCAATTCGGCAGTTGATTTTGTGATTACAGACTGGAACATGCCAAACATGGATGGTCTAGAGCTTCTTAAAAATATTCGTAGTGACGCGGGACTTGCAGCAACACCAGTACTGATGGTAACCGCTGAAGCTAAAAAAGAAAATATCATTGCAGCAGCGCAAGCTGGTGCAAGTGGATATGTTGTTAAACCTTTTACGGCAGCAATTCTTGAAGAAAAACTAAATAAAATTTTTGAAAAACTGGGCATCTAAGGAGTCGCAATGAGTGGGAATCCAATTATGCCGAAAGATAATATTGAAATGACATCTGATATTATCAGCCGGATCGGACAATTGACGCGGATGTTACGCGACAGTTTGCGAGAATTAGGATTGGATAAAGCAATAGCCGAAGCAGCAGAAGCCATCCCTGACGCTAGGGAACGACTGGACTATGTTGCTCAAATGACCGCTCAGGCAGCTGAGCGTACATTGAATTGTGTCGAAGCTGCGCAGCCTAAACAGGATGCGTTAAGTGCCGATGCGACTAAGCTTACTGAACGTTGGGACCAATGGTTCGAACAGCCAGAAGAGCTGAAAGATGTACGCTCTCTTGTAACCGATACCCGCAATTATTTGCGGGATATCCCTGAGAGTACGGCTTTTACTAACAGTCAGTTATTGGAAATCATGATGGCACAGGATTTCCAAGATCTGACCGGTCAGGTGATTAAACGCATGATGAGTGTCGTTCAAGAAATTGAAAAACAACTCGTGATGGTATTAATGGAAAACCTGCCACCAGAGCAACTTGAAAAGTCTAATGTGAAGAAAGAGACTGACTCTTTATTAAATGGTCCTCAGGTTAATAAAAACAACGCTGGTGTGATCAAAAATCAAGATCAAGTTGATGATTTGCTAGAAAGTCTAGGTTTTTAACCTGTGATGAGTTGTAGGGCGATAAGGACGTTGAGATATGCAGGACGCATTCGCTCTATGCTCTGCTCTTTTAGGATGGTGTATTTTATGGATAAAAAATCACATAATAATGCTTTAATAGCTCACGCTATTGAAGAAACTGTAAGCCGCTTTGTTTAAGCGGCTTTTGAAGTTGTCGAAATAAACAACAAAAGTAAAATGACTCAATTTTACTGTGAATTTTGCTAATTTCCTTATAATCAGCGTCAATGTTGGTCATATCTCCATTTTTATCATTAGGTTGTTTTTTTCAGTGCATGCCGTCATAGCCCAAAAAGCCCCGTAAATTTGCGATTGTTCAACCCATCAATTTCCTCTGAATTTGTCATGATTAGAGTCATTTCATTCATGCTTTTAATCTCATTACCTAAATCGGACAAACTGTGGCTGAAGATAGCGATCTCGAAAAAACAGAGGAACCCACACCCCATAAACGGGAAAAAGCTAAAAAGGATGGGCAAATTGTCCGTTCTAAAGAGCTTTCATCCGTTTTAATGATCTTGGGTGGCGTGAGTTTGCTGTGGATGAGTGGTGGATTTATCACTCGTGAGTTATATGCCATGTTAACAGAAGGGTTTACGTTTAATCATCACCTTATCGGTAATGAGAATTTATTGATCCCTCGATTTGGTAGCTTGATTAAACAAGCTGTTTTTGCGCTATCACCCGTGTTTTTGGGGTTAGTATTTGTAGCAATTGGTGGCTCTGCCTTATTAGGTGGGATTAACTTTAGTAGTAAATCCATTAAGTTTGATCCCAAAAAATGGGATCCTATTTCTGGGTTAAAACGTATTTTTTCTATGAATGCGTTAGCAGAGTTGTTTAAAGCGATACTGAAATCAACCTTTGTCGGGATCGCTGCAACAGTGTTTTTATGGCACAACTGGAACGATATTCTCCATCTGATCACGCTTCCACCGCTTAGTGCGCTAGCCAATGCGATGCAACTACTAATTTTTGCTGTCTACATTACGGTTTTTATGCTGATCCCGATGGTGGCATTCGACATTATTTTCCAAATCCGTAGTCATCTGAAAAAACTACGTATGACACGCCAAGAAATTAAAGACGAATTTAAACAGCAAGAGGGTGATCCGCAACTTAAAGCGCGTATCCGCCAGCAACAACATGCGATGTCGCGTCGTCGAATGATGGCAGATGTGCCTAACGCAGATGTGATTGTGACGAACCCAACCCACTATGCTGTCGCACTGCAATATAACGACAAAATGACAGCCCCTAAAGTGTTAGCAAAAGGGGCTGGGGCTATTGCGTTAAAAATTAAAGAGATTGGTGCAGAAAATCGAATTCCGCTTCTAGAAGCGCCACCGCTTGCTAGGGCGTTATATCGTCACAGTGAAATAGGCCATGCAATACCTTCAACCCTTTATGCTGCGGTTGCAGAAGTACTTGCATGGGTTTATCAACTGAAACGATGGAAAACCGAAGGTGGTTTAAAACCTAAACAACCTATGAACTTGCCAGTGCCTCCCGCACTGGACTTTGCTGGAGAAGATAATCGTCATGGCTAATTTGGCCTCATTACTCCGCTTGCCGGGAAATTGGAAAAGTTCTCAGTGGCAGATACTGGCAGGGCCAGTGCTTATCTTGTTGATACTGTCAATGATGGTATTGCCATTGCCACCTTTTCTATTGGATTTATTATTTACCTTTAATATCGCACTCTCCATTATGGTGCTGTTAGTAGCAATGTTTACAAAGCGTACTTTAGATTTTGCTGCTTTCCCTACTATTTTGCTGTTTACCACGTTGTTACGTTTATCATTAAACGTGGCTTCAACGCGTATCATCTTAATGGAAGGGCATACAGGGCCAGAAGCCGCAGGGCGCGTTGTTGAGGCCTTTGGCCATTTCCTTGTTGGCGGTAACTTTGCTATCGGTATTGTAGTCTTTATCATCCTTATTTTGATTAACTTTATGGTTATTACCAAGGGTGCGGGACGTATTGCTGAAGTGGGGGCACGTTTTGTGTTAGATGGAATGCCGGGTAAACAGATGGCAATCGATGCTGACCTGAATGCGGGCATTATCAACGAAGATGAAGCTAAAAAACGTCGTAAAGAAGTTTCATTAGAATCTGACTTTTACGGCTCAATGGATGGTGCGAGCAAGTTTGTTCGTGGTGACGCCATCGCAGGCTTAATGATCCTAGTGATTAACGTGGTAGGCGGTCTTATCGTCGGTGTCGCTCAACACGGAATGGCATTAAACGATGCTGCAACGACTTATACCCTTTTAACCATTGGTGATGGTCTGGTTGCTCAGATCCCCGCATTGATTATCTCAACAGCAGCAGGCGTTATCGTTACACGTGTTGCAACAGATGAAGATGTTGGGCAACAAATGGTGACCCAACTATTTGATAATCCTCGTGTACTGATGTTAACTGCTGGGGTATTAGGCTTGTTAGGTTTAGTACCGGGAATGCCTAACTTTGTTTTCCTATTCTTCACCGCAGCATTAGGTGGATTAGGTTGGTATATCTTACGTCGTAATGCTAACCCTGAAGTACAACAACAAAAAGAGATGGAAGAAGTTGAAAAACAAAACCGTGTTGTTGAAGCATCATGGGAAGATGTGCAACTTGAAGATCCATTAGCGATGGAAGTGGGGTATCGGTTAATTCCAATGGTAGATAGCCGCCAAAATGGCGAGTTGTTAGGTCGCATTAGTGGGATTCGTAAAAAGTTTGCTCAAGAGACAGGATATCTCCCTCCCGTTGTTCATATTCGAGACAATATGGAATTAAAACCTTCTTCTTATCGCATTCTAATGAAAGGGGTTGAAATTGGTCATGGAGAAGCGCATCCGGGTCGTTGGTTAGCAATCAATCCGGGTAATGCTGTTGGCTCTTTAGAAGGCGATATTACTCAAGAGCCTGCATTTGGTTTACCGGCAGTTTGGATCGATGACAGTTTAAGAGAGCAAGCACAGGTGCAGGGCTATACCGTTGTTGCTGCAAGTACTGTTATTGCAACGCACTTTAATCATGCATTAACGAAATACGCATCAGAATTATTTGGTCGTCAAGAAGCACAAATGTTATTTGATAGGGTCAGTAAAGAGCTGCCTAAGATGACAGAAAATATGATCCCAGATATGCTTTCACTGACGGTATTGCACAAAGTATTGCAAAACCTACTGTCTGAGCAGGTGCCTATTCGTGATATGAGAACCATATTAGAAGCTTTAGCAGAGCATGCACCAGAGCAGAAAGATCCAGCTGAATTAACCGCTGTGGTTCGTGTTGCACTTCGTCGAGCGATTACACAACATTGGTTTGGTGATCAAGATGAAATCCAAGTCATTGGTTTAGATGCAAGCTTAGAGCGTATTCTGGTTCAAGCGATGCAAAGTGGCGGTGGATTAGAACCAGGGCTTGCTGAAAATATTGAACAACAAGCGGCAGATGCTGTACGCCATCAAGAGATGTCCGGCGGTGCGCCAGTATTATTAGTGAATCATTCGCTACGTTCATTATTGTCACGTTTTTTACGTCGTAGCCTGCCACAATTAGCCGTATTATCAAATATGGAAATCAGTGAAGGTCGTCGTATTCGTATGACGTCGATGATTGGTGGACAGCCACACTAAACTAATAATTAGACGTCATATAGACCAATAATCTTTATTTTGAACATGTTATTACACGCGACTAATTTGATTAGTTGCGTGTTTTTTTATCTCTATCTTGTTTTAATCCTTACAGATGATGTTTTATTTATAATATCTAAGAAAATTAATTTCATTAATATAATTTTTTTTATAGGAGATTTATTAATGAAAAATAAAAAATTACTTTTCCCATTATTTATTTTATTCAATTCACAAATGGTTTTGGCAGGTGAGAATATTATTGTAAATGATAATTTATCGCCTAAGACAACGCTCACTTTTGATAATGAAAAAAATAAAGATGTCATTAATATAGATACAAACCTTGAAGATGGTATTTCACTTAATTTTTACCATAAATTTAATGTTCCTAAAGAGGGGATCATTCTTAATAATAGAAAAGCCAAAGCAAATATTATTATTAATGAAGCCACTGGAAATGAAATGAGTTTAATTAATGGTAATGTTAGAGTCGAAGGACTAAAGGCTCATGTAATTATTGCTAATCCTAATGGTATTGAATGCAACCAGTGTTCTGCCTCCAGAGTTACTGATTTTACACTAATTAGTGGTAAAACTAATGACAGTGTCAGAGATTTCATTTTATCAGATAAAAATTATGTCTCTATTCATGGTCTAAAACGGATCGCTAGTCAAAAAATTAATCTTATTTCTAATAAAGTTTTTATGGAAGGAACATTAAATAAATCTATTGATACATTAAATATACTTAGTGGGTTGCAAACATATCATCTTTTTTCAAAAAATGAATTTAATCACAATGGACAAATTTCTTTTTTTGAAGGGTTTAAATCTAATTTAAATGAAATTAATATTAAGCATGGTTATGGTGAGGTTTATTTTGATAAAGGTACTTATAATATAAAAAAAAGTAAACTAAATATTGATGGTTTGTCTGGAAATAGTGCTCTTTATATATCTAGATAATTAATGTATAAAAATAACGTTTTTATTTTAAATATAAAATATATAGGTGCTAATTTAGGTAAATCACATATAGAGTTAACGTGCTGATGTTTATTTTCTAGAAATGATAACTTTAATAAGAAGTATTATATAAAATGCTTCTTATTATCCCAGCTAATGAATAATATAATTAGGTTTAGTAATGAAAGCAAAAAAAACACTTTATTTTTGTTATCATGGTTTATTTATAATATTACTATTTTTTTCCTCTCAAGCTTCTTCGGATATGTTAATCGTTAAAGATGATGATAAAGCAAAAAAACTTTCTATTAATTATGAAAGTGGAAAAGCTGTAATTAATATTGAGACAAATGATATTCGAGGGATTTCACATAATTATTATAGTGACTTTAATGTTGATAAAAAAGGTGTAGTGTTTAATAACGCTAAAGAGCAATATGTAACAACCATTATAAATGAAGTGACATCTAAAAATAAAACAATGCTTAAAGGTGACCTATCTATTAATGGCAACCCTGTAAGTATCGTTATTGCAAATCCTAATGGAATACATTGTCAAGGATGTTCATTTAATAGTATTGAAACAGTCACTTTAATCAATGGCAGGAGTGATAACTTAAATGTAGGTAAGTATCGAGTTTCTAATAAAGGAAGCATTGAGTTTAGTACAGGTGAGGAAGCAGAGAAGAATAAATTTATTTTTGATAAAATAAATATTATTTCTAAGGATGTAAAATTTAATAAAAATTTAACGTTGTTTTCTAATAAACTAAATATTATTAATGGTAAGCAGATTTACCATATGTATAATAAATTCCCCTCAAAGTATCATAAAGGAAAATTGTTATTGGATTTTGGCTCAACTATTAATGCAAAGAAATTTCTTTATTCTGCTGGAAATAATGTCCTTATAAATAATGGTATTTTTAATGTGGGAGAGATAGTTGTAGATACAAAGGGAAAAATAATCAATTCGGGTGAGATAAATATATTAAATTGGCGTATTGATTCCATTTTGAAAAATATTTATGAGAAATATAATGGTGCTGATTTTTCAGAAAGAAATACTATATTTAATGCTAAGACATTCAGTAACGAAAATAATTCTAGATTAGCTATTTATAAGACTAATGTTAATTTTAATTTATCTAAAGGTAACTTTTTTAATAAGGGTTCCATACGTTTAGAAAAGAGTAAATTTTCTGCTAATGTACGTAATTACATTCATTATTTTGAAAGTAAATCATTTAATATTAACTCTTCAATGGTTATTGATGCTGAAAAAAGAGTAATACTCAATGGGGAAATTTTCTTTATTGATTCTCTTGATAAAATTTCAATTAAAAACAGTAAGGATATTAGGTTTACTCCGACAAATCGCGATAATATGCTTATCAAGCATTAATTATTCGCATATATTTTATTATAAAATATTTTATGTGAATGTTTTTATGTGAGTGTTTTTTAAAATTAATCGGATTATATGTTAATTATAATAATTACTTTAAAACCAAAGGAAATGGCTATGAAAAAAATCCCTCTATTTACTCTTTCATTATTATCTGTATTTGTTTCAGTATCTTGTTATGCTACTCAAGATGTTGTTTTAAATGCTAATTCATTATCTGATGCACAAGTATCAATGAATGATGATATAGGTAAAACACAAGTTAAAATCATAAACACTAATCAAGATAAAGTAGCCCATATTTATTACGACCGTTTTAATGTTAATAAAAATGGTTTATCATTAGATAATGATAGAGCAGAATTAATTATTAATGAGGTTGTTTCTCAAGAAAATTCAGCGTTGCTTGGTGATCTTGAGTTACAAGGAAAAAATGCGGCAGTAATTATAGCTAACCCTAATGGAATTTCTTGTTATGATTGCTCTTTCTCAGGAATTGATAATATTAAGTTAATTTCCGGTAGCAGTGTAGGGAAATTTTCTAATGAATTTATTATAACAGATAAACCTGTTGATTTTGCTTTTTTCAATAAATTACCTAGAAATGAACTTACGTATAGTAATCGTCGTTATAAAGATATTGCACCTGTATATATAAATATCATATCTAATAATATATGGTTGGATGAAGGGGATTTTAATGCTAAATATATCCGTTTTGATATTGGTTTAGATAAATTTAATCTTAACTATTCAAATGATTATAATAGTAAAGGGAGGTTGACAATAGAACCCGATGCAACGTTAAACAGTCGGTATTTGATAATAAGAGGGAATAGTGCTACGGTTGATAATTATGGTCATATTGATACGTTATCTTTAAATGCAAATGTCAGATTTTGGTTTAACAATTTTAATTCAATTATAGATTTAAATAGAGATATAAATTTATATAGCAAATATTATGATGATGTAAGAGAATCAAAGTTAAATATTTCAAAGAATTATTATAGTCATGAGACATCATCTTTTTATGTTAAAAATAGTGCTTTATTTATTGATACGGAAGATATGGTGTTACTTAACGATTATATTATCGACAATAGCTATTTAATATCACGTGTTAATCATATAGATATGAATAACATTACGTTGAATAAAAGCTATCTTGGTGTTATCTCCGATACGGATATAAATATTCTTGGTAAAATCCATGGGGAAGGTAGTGTTGTGTTAGATGGAAAAGAAGGGAATTTTGATGAAAAAGATAAAATAGAGTTAACAGGAGAAGATCTAGCAGGATTAAAGGGGCTACGGAAATTTCAATTAGGTACATCAACTGTTATATATAACGGATATAAAATACCAAAAACCTCAAAAGATATTAATTAAAAAAATAATAAAGCCATATTTATTATTACTATCGATTTAACGCGTAACATTAATTTAATGCTTATTTTATAGTTACTATATATAAGTAACTATAATAGGCTACATAAAATAGTCCTTGTATTATGTTGATATAATGCAAGGACTGTTATTTTCTTTAAATTTTATACTTGGATTTTTCGCCCAGCTAATATTGAACGTTGTGCTTGCCCATCAGAACCATAAAGGGTTGGGCTGTGGTTCTTCTGCAAAAAACGGATAGCATCACTATTACGAGAGATGTGTTGATCAAGTAGTAATCCGTTATGTTGATTCAGATGTCTTAACTCCGCCGTGATGTCTATTATCTGTGTCCATAAATCAGATAAGAATGGCAACCCTGCATAAGGTTTTTCTACACCGGCTTGTTGGCTTAGCGTATGGCGCTGTTGGTCTGTATGACCTAAAGCCGACAAGACAAAATTCTTCTGTTCAGTTACTTCGTGTAGGGCATTGATATCAATATTACCTGCGCATAATAACTGTTGTTCAGCACGTAAAATACTCGCAATGGTATTAAGCTGTGATAATTGAAGATCTAAAGTCTGGCGGAGTTCTTCCATCATAATCATTAAAATATTATTGAGTTATGCTTTCAGCAGCTTCACGGAAAAGAGCGTCCGCAATTTTACCGCTGTCCATGGTTAATGTTCCGTTGGCAATTGCTTCTTTTAAGCGAGCAACTTTCTCAACGTTAATGTCTTTATTTCCAGGTTGAACAAGTTTTTTCTGCGCTTCACTCAGTTTTACAGATGTGTCGCCTGTTGCAGTTTTTTGTTCAGTTGTTCCCGATTTACGTGATCCCTGAGTGATTTCACTTGGGTTACGTTGTGCAATTGCGTTAATCGGAAGTAGTGGATTTGCGCGTTCAATACTCATAGGAAAATCCTTTGTTAGGCATCAATTAATAGTCAGATGAAGCCATTGTAAAACAACCTATGTGTTTTCGCCTATCATCTTGATTCTTTATATCGGCTATCGAATCAAAAACTTTAATCTTAGTCGTCATATTCGTCATACTCGTCATACTCGTCATACTTCAAGCCGTAGCGTTGTTGACCGCATTCACTCACACTAGTCACATACTTATGTATGCTCCTAGCGATTCGTTCATTTGTCGCCTAGCTACAACTTGAATTATTTAGAGTATCTATATTAGATGCTTTAAATTGTTATCTAACTACAGCTTAAATTATTTAGAGTATCTACATATGATGCTTTAAATTATTTAGAGTAAAAAATGTAGCGCAAGAGAGTTTACCTCGGCTTGCCATAACTGAAACGGCTAACAAGCAATTCAATAGGGGCTTATTCTGCTTATCAGCTTTTTTATTTATTAAAGAGGGATGCGAACAGAGCCATTTTCAAGAGCTTCTCCAATGACGATTTGGCCTGATTTAACTCTGACTCGAATCGTTTCATTGGCAACAGCATTGTTGATTGCCTTGCCTTCATAGCGAATTTGAAAATGATCGCCTTGTGCAAAAACA
This sequence comes from Proteus sp. TJ1640, assembly GCF_003144445.1. Classification (NCBI taxonomy): domain Bacteria; kingdom Pseudomonadati; phylum Pseudomonadota; class Gammaproteobacteria; order Enterobacterales; family Morganellaceae; genus Proteus; species Proteus sp. TJ1640. The sequence continues at coordinate 31,851 of NZ_PENY01000037.1, read as the reverse complement.
GTAACGGTTTGACCTGCCAAAATAGCCCAAGGGCGACGGATCATGGTCGATGTGATAGGTTTTCCGGCAGAAATTTGGCGCATAGCAATGGCATTTTTAATTAACGTAGGATCACGTAATACGTCATAAGGTTGCTTTTCTAATTCACCTGTTATCATGCTGACTGATGCCGTTTCAATCGCATCATCACGATTGATGTCTTTTTTGGCAACTAAATATTTACCCCTTACACTCACATCAACTTGAATAAAACGACGTTGTTTATCACATTGAATGGGAATCGAAAGCCGCCCCCAATTACGAGAGCCTGCATGGCGTTGGATCGCTTGTGTTTGACACACTGGCCATTTCTCTTCCGGTGTTAAAACTGTGACTGTCACTTTATCGCCTTGTTGATGAAGCGCGACAAAGAAATCTTGTAGTTCTTCAGGAAGTGATTTCGCAATACTCACATTCACCATAAAGAAAAAAGAAAACAGACCGATAAGAGTTTTAACTAACATAGTTTGTATCACCTTACAGAGTTGATGCTAATTGTGCGTTTGTCATTATTTAGCAACAACAGTGTACAGCGACTTTGCATGCCTTAAACGCATAAATAGCAATCCAATTTACGCCTATTCCTCCAATCATCTTTTTTTTGAGCGTTTATTCTGTCAACTGAAATTGTTTTATCAGCTGAGGTAAGTGGCTTAGCCACCAAGGATAGAAGATGCTCGATAAATTAGAAAATACGTTTCATTTTCAACAAGAAGCGCTCTCAATACGCAATAAACGCCAAGAAATTCTCGCTGCGAATATCGCTAACGCAGACACCCCAGGCTTTCAGGCTCGTGATATTGATTTTGCTTCTGAATTGAAGAAAACCATTGAAAACGGACGTACTGGTAGTCATGGCATGCAATTGGCGATGACATCAGAGCGCCATATCCCGATCAAACCCGGTTATCGCTTAGAAGCAGACTTACTCTATCGCGTACCTCATCAAACGGCGATGGATGGTAATACCGTGGATATGGATATGGAACGTAGTAATTTTGCTGACAATAGCCTTAAGTATCAGGCTGATGTGACATTTATTAACTCGCAAGTTAAAAGCATGATGGCTGTATTGCAACAGTAGGGTAAAGAGCATGTCTTTATTTAGTATTTTTGATATTTCAGGTTCAGCACTTTCAGCGCAATCTCAACGTTTAAACGTAAGTGCTAGCAATATGGCAAATGCCGACAGTGTTGCGGGCCCAGATGGTGAACCTTATCGTGCAAAACAGGTTGTTTTTCAGGTTAACGCACCTGCTGGTCAAGAAGTTGGTGGTGTTCGTGTCACTGAAGTGGTGGATGATCCTGCTCCATTTCGTATGGAATATCAGCCGGGACACCCTTTTGCCGATGAAAAAGGGTATGTACGTATGCCGAATGTTGATGTTGTGGGTGAAATGATTAACACCATTTCTGCATCAAGAAGCTACCAAGCTAACGTCGAAGTGATGAACACAGCCAAATCACTGATGCAAAAAACACTGATGATAGGCCAATAGGGAGAATAAATTGTGGGTATTTCCGCCTCAATGAATGAACCTTATGATAATACCATTATCGGGGATGCACCTTCTTCGTACCATACGAAAAAAAGTGGTAGTGAGGATATCAAAGGGAATTTCCTAACACTACTCATCACTCAGATGAAAAACCAAGACCCAACAAATCCAATGCAAAATAATGAGTTAACCTCCCAGTTAGCTCAAATTTCGACCGTTGAAGGTATCGAAACACTGAATAAAACAGTGAACAACATTGTTGGTCAGATTGATCAAAGTCAGGCATTGCGAGCATCTTCCTTAGTTGGCCATGGTGTCATGGTCTCTGGGAATAAAATTGTTGTCTTTCAGCCAACCGACGGTAAAGGTGAGACTGAAAAACCTGGTGACGGGAATGACACAATTCCAACACCTGATACTCAAAATGAAAAAACGCGCCAGCAAATGGGAACGTATAAATCAGAAGGTACTGACCCAACTACGCCTAGCGATGAACACCTTTTTTCAACACCTTTTGGTTTTGAATTACTCAGTCCAACCGATTCTCTTACGATAAACATCACCAATGCGAGTGGTGTTACCGTTCGTACAATCCAAATGGACAAAAAGATGCTACCGGATGTTTATAACTTCTCTTGGGATTGTACTGATGAAGATGACAATCCTGTTCCAACAGGCAGTTATAAATTTACCGTTAACGCCACGCTTAATGATGCTCAGGTCCCTGTTAAGACACTGAATTATGCGCTGGTGAATAGTGTGTCCATGGTGGATGGTGGTGCCCGCCTTGATGTTGGCTTAGGTAATACCGTTTCATTGGATGAAATTCGTCAGGTTCTTTAACTAACACATATTCAACTTGGAGGGCGCATGTCCTTTTCACAAGCAGTAAGTGGTTTAAACGCAGCAGCCGCTAACTTAGATACTATCGGTAACAATATTTCTAACTCCGCAACCTACGGTTTTAAAGGCGCAAGCGTTTCTTTTGCGGACGTATTCGCCGGTTCAGGTGCAGGTCTGGGGGTTAAAGTGGCGGGTATTAGCCAAAACTTTAAAGACGGTAGTATCACAACCACTAACCGTCCAACAGACGTGGCGATTTCTGGTGGTGGTTTTTTCCGTATTGAAGATCAAAATGGCGGCGTTTTCTATTCACGTAATGGTGAATTTGGTAAAGATAAAAATGGTTTTCTGACTAACATGCAAGGTATGCGTGTAACAGGTTATCCAGTACAAAGCGTTGATGGTAAAAACGTGGTTCAAAAAGGGGCAACGCCAACACCTATCGTTATTCCTACGGATATGATGAATGCAAGTGCAACCGATAAAGTGGATATGACGGTTAACTTGAACTCAGCTGAAGAGCCAATTGACCAAACGACTCATGCGTTTGATCCTAAAGATAATGACTCTTATAACTTCAGTACTAACGTAACAACTTACGATAGCTTAGGTAATGAACATAACTTGAACTTATTCTTTGTGAAAACAAAAGATAATGAATGGGAAGTTCATGCTCAAGACTCCACAACTGGTGAGCCTGCTCAAAATCTAGGTAAGTTAGTTTATAAAAATAACGGTGTTTTAGACGAAACGGCAACCAATATTAAAAATTTCACTACTGTATCTTATAAAGGTTCAGAAACCATGGATATGGCGATGAACTTTACAGGCAGTACTCAACAAAAAGTTGCTGAATCAAGCGTTTCTAAATTAGCGCAAAACGGTTATCAAGCGGGTGAATTTACTAACTTCCGTATTGAGCAAGACGGCTCTATTATGGCGACTTACTCAAACCAACAAAGCCAAGTTGTTGGCCAAATCGCATTAGCTAACTTCGCAAACGCTGGTGGCTTAAGCTCACAAGGCGACAACATGTGGTCTGAAACTAACGGTTCAGGTTCGCCAATCGTCGGTGTTGCTGGCTCTGGTGTATTCGGCAAATTAACCAATAACGCATTAGAAGCGTCTAACGTGGATATGAGCCAAGAGTTAGTCAATATGATCGTTGCTCAACGTAACTATCAATCAAACGCACAAACCATTAAGACTCAGGATCAGATCCTGCAGACTCTGGTTAGCTTGCGCTAATAACGCCGGAAATAATCTGTTATGGATCATGTGATTTATACCGCGATGGGCGGCGCCAGACACTCGATGGAAAATCAAGCTGTCGTGGCGAATAACTTAGCAAACGCATCAACGCCGGGATTTAAAGCGCAGCTTAGTGCAATGCGAGCCGTACCTGTCAATGGCGATACCTTACCAACTCGTACATTAACGGTAGCCTCAACGCCTGGTAGCGATCAGAGTCAAGGAACGATGAACTATACCGGCAGATCAATGGACGTTGCGTTAAGTGATAACGGCTATTTGGCTGTTCAGCTTGATGATGGTACTGAAGCCTATACCCGAAACGGGAATATCCAACGTAACGCTGACGGCATGTTGATGGTACAAGGGCGTTTGTTAATGGGGGATAACGGTGCGATTGAAGTACCTCCTCAAGCAGATGTCAGTATTGCCAATAACGGTATTGTGACTGCGCACGTACCGACTGATCCGCCAAAAATGTTGGGTCAGATTGGTCGTTTGAAAATGGTAAAACCAGAGCAAAACGATTTAGTTCGTGGCGATGATGGTTTATTCCATTTATCTCCTAAAGGAACTGCGCGTGCGGGTGAGGAATTACCTGCGGATGATAGCGTGAAGGTGTTAGCTGGTGTGTTAGAAGGCAGTAATGTTAATCCAGCAGAAGCCATGGTCGATATGATAGCAAACGCAAGACGTTTTGAAATGCAAATGAAGGTTATTCATAGCGCTGACGATAATGCGCAACGAGCTAACCAATTGCTATCACTGAGTTAAATAGTGTAAGGGGAAAACCATGATCCGTTCTTTATGGATTGCTAAAACTGGGTTGGATGCACAACAGACAAACATGGATGTGATTTCCAACAACCTCGCGAACGTCAGCACCAATGGCTTTAAACGTCAACGTGCGGTTTTCGAAGATTTACTGTATCAAACAATCCGTCAACCGGGGGCGATGACTTCTGAACAGACGAATGCACCGTCAGGTTTACAAATTGGTACAGGTGTTCGTCCTGTTGCTACTGAACGTTTACATAGCCAAGGTAACTTGGCTCAAACTAATGGTACTCGTGATGTGGCGATTAAAGGACAGGGTTTCTTCCATGTTCAGTTACCTGATGGCACAGACGCTTATACCCGTGATGGTTCTTTTCAAATGGATCAAAATGGGCAATTAGTGACAACCAGTGGTTTCCAAGTCGTTCCAGCAATTATTCTGCCTGAAACGGCGAAAAAGGTCATGATTGGTCGTGATGGTACCGTTAGTGTTGAAATTGAAGGTTCACCAGCGCCACAACAAGTGGGGCAATTGACGCTAACAACCTTTATTAATGACAGCGGATTAGAAAGTGTCGGTGAAAACTTGTACTTAGAAACAGCAAGTTCTGGCGCACCGACTGAAAATGCTCCAGGTATCAACGGCGCAGGCTTGTTGTATCAGGGATATGTTGAAACCTCTAACGTTAATGTAGCTGAAGAGTTGGTCAATATGATCCAGACTCAACGTGCTTATGAAATTAACAGTAAAGCAATTTCAACATCTGATCAGATGTTACAGAAACTAACGCAACTCTAATTTCGTTTGTTCATTAGCCTGACAGGGTTTCCTGTCAGGCATATTACTAAAAGAGTATCGAAGATGGATACAAAGGTCATTACTGACAATTCTGGGGCAAGAAAGCTTAGTGTCAGATGGCGTCGTCATCAACGTTTAGGTACCGCCCTGTTGGTACTGACACTGGCGGGATGCGCACATATACCGAAAAAACCGTTGGTAGAAGGTAACACAACGGCGGTTCCAACGGCACCAACAGCACCTGCACCAAATGGCTCTATTTTTCAGGCAACTCAGCCTGTTTATTTTGGCTATCAACCTTTATTTGAAGATAGACGCCCTCGAAATATAGGTGACACGCTGACGATCACGTTGCAAGAAAATGTCAGTGCAAGCAAAAACTCATCTGCTAATGCAAGCCGTAATGGTAAAGCTGGGTTCCTTGCTTCGATCACCCCAAGATTCTTAGAAGGGTTGTTTGGTAATAATCGCGCTGATATGGGAATGGAAGGAAACAGTGACTTTGGCGGTAAAGGTGGCGCAAATGCGAACAATACCTTTAAAGGCACCATTACTGTTACCGTCGATCAGCTTCTTGCCAATGGTAACCTGCACGTTATTGGTGAAAAGCAAATTGCTATCAATCAAGGTACTGAATTTATCCGTTTTTCAGGTGTGGTGAATCCAAGAACAATTAGTGGTTCAAATACCGTAAATTCAACCCAAGTTGCTGATGCTCGTATTGAATATATCGGAGACGGTTATATCAATGAAGCTCAATCTATGGGATGGCTACAACGCTTCTTCTTAAATGTATCACCTTTTTAATGAGTAGGGTCCAGATGAAAAAAATAGCGATGAGCCTTATCTTTATCGTGATGACATGTGTCGGTTTTTCCGCTCATGCCGAACGGATCAGAGATCTCACCTCTGTTGAAGGGGTAAGAGAAAATGCGCTGATTGGTTATGGTTTGGTCGTGGGATTAGATGGAACGGGTGACCAAACAATGCAAACCCCGTTTACCACGCAAAGTCTGAATAACATGCTCTCACAATTGGGGATCACAGTACCACCCGGCACCAATATGCAATTGAAAAACGTTGCTGCGGTGATGGTAACAGCAAAATTACCGCCTTTTGGTCGTACAGGGCAATCAATCGACGTCGTTGTTTCATCCTTAGGTAATGCAAAAAGCTTACGTGGTGGTACGTTGCTGATGACACCATTAAAAGGTGTTGATAATCAGATTTATGCTTTAGCACAAGGCAATATTGTTGTCGGAGGAGCAGGCGCATCTGCGGGGGGTAACAGCGTTAAAGTTAACCAGTTAGCGGGTGGGCGCATTAGTAGTGGCGCTATCATTGAACGTGAGTTGCCTTCGCAATTTGGCCAAACAGGTCTGCTAAACCTACAACTAAATGAAGAAAACTTCACGTTGGCACAACATATCTCTGATACCGTTAATAAATTACGCGGTGTGGGAACGGCTATTCCTTTAGATGCTCGTACCGTTCAATTACGTGTTCCTATTGGTAAAAGCGAACAAGTCCGTTTCTTGGCTGAAGTTCAGAACCTTGAAATTAAACGTGTTGTTGCAGATGCGAAAGTGATCATCAATGCAAGAACGGGTTCAGTTGTGATGAATCGTGATGTGACATTAGGAAGCTGTGCGATTGCACAAGGCAACCTTTCCGTTACGGTTGATAGCCAAGTGAATGTAAGCCAACCTAATACCCCATTTGCAGGGGGAAGCACTGTTGTAACGCGTAATACCAGCGTAAATATGAGTGAACAAGGTGGCTCATTACAGCAAGTGAATGCAAGCGCAAGCTTAAACGAAGTGATCCGCACATTAAATGCACTGGGTGCAACACCAACAGATTTAATGTCAATTTTGCAAGCAATGGAAAGCGCGGGTTGCTTACGTGCGAGATTGGAGATTATCTGATGAAAGATTTATCTCTGCTTTCTTCGATGCCGAACGTTTCTACTCCGGCATATGACAGCAATGCATTGAATAAACTTAAATATCAGGTTGGACAAAATGCTGATCAGCAAGGGCTGCGCCAAGTGGCGCAGCAACTTGAAGGTGTTTTTGTTCAAATGATGTTAAAAAGCATGCGTGATGCTATTCCTCAAGAAAGCATGTTCAACTCAGAAAGTACCAAGATGTACACCTCTCTTTATGATCAACAAATTGCTCAAGACCTATCACAAAAAGGCTTGGGCTTTGCTGACATGATAGAAAAACAACTTTCTGCCAAAGTCACGATGGATCCAAGTGAAATGGCGGGTAAAACGCCAATGCCATTAGATGGTAGCGATATTTTTCAATCCATGCCAACACAAGCTTTGGGGCAAATTTATCGTGCAATGCAGCCTTATCAAAATGCAATTGAAAGTACGATTGGTAAGCTTAAAGGCTTATCTGAAAGCAGTGCTTCTTTTGCATCAAAATTGTTAGGGCCAGCTAAACAAGCGACAGAAGGCACAGGTGTACACCATCTTTTAGTTGTTGCTCAAGCCGCGCTTGAATCAGGTTGGGGAAAACGTGAGATCCTAACGGGTGATGGTAAACCAAGTTATAACCTGTTTGGTATTAAAGCAGGAAGTCGCTGGAAAGGGCCTGTCACAAATATCATGACAACTGAAGTAATTGACGGTAAGTCAATTAAAATGCGGGATAATTTCCGCGTTTATGGCTCTTATGTTGAAGCCATTCAAGATTATCTCCGATTGATTACTGAAAGTCCTCGTTACGCAAAAGTACCTCAAGCTCAAACCCCAGAACAAGCTGCTTATCGCATCCAAGAAGCGGGTTATGCCACCGATCCAGGTTATGCGAAAAAACTGGTTTCAATCATTGGTCAATTAAAAGGAAGCGGTGAGCAAGTTGCTAAAACTTATACTCACGATTTAAGCGATCTATTTTAATGCTTTCCCCTCAAGTTTAGAGGGGAAGTACCGATAATAAAGACCAGAGCATTCATTCCAACTTGCCAGCTATGCTCCGTGCATACGGGTGATGACTAAACGTAAAAGGATAGACAAATGTCCAACAGTTTAATTAATACAGCGATGAGCGGACTTAATGCGGCACAAGCTGCGATGAGCACTGTGAGTAATAACATCGCTAACCAAAATGTAAAATGGTACAACCGTCAAATGACTGTTTTTAATGAAAACAGCGGCACAATGACCGGTAATGGTTATATCGGTAATGGTGTTAATGTTAGCCGTATTCATCGTGAGTATAACGAATTTCTTGCCGGTCAAATGAACCGTGCAATGTCAAAACAAAGCGCACTTAATAGCTATACCAAAAACATCTCACAAATCAATGATTTGTTAGCAGATAAAGGGAATGACGTTTCCAGTGCGATTGACGAATTTTTTACTAGCTTACCAAACGTAACCAATAATGCCGAAGACAACCCTGCGCGTACAACGGTAATTGGTAAAGCGGAAGCCATGGTGAATATGTTTGCTAAAGCAGACCAATCATTGCGTGATCTAGAAAAAGATATTAATAGCCAGGTGACAAATACCTCTAAAAATATCAATGAATATACAAAACAGATCGCAAAACTAAATAACGAAATTAGTCGTTCTAAAGGCTTCAATGGCGCTGATCCTAACGACTTATTAGACCAACGTGATCGTTTAATTCAAGAGTTAAACACACTGGTTGATGTTCAAGTGACTCAACAAGATGGTGGTTTTGTTAACGTCACGTTTGCTAATGGTCTGCCATTAGTATCTGGTACTCGCTCTTATGAAGTTTCTGCTATTCCATCTAATAAAAATAGTGAACGTCTTGTTCTTGGTTATAGTAATGGCATTGATGAAGTTCGCGAAGTGGATGCAAAACGCATTAAAGGTGGCGAACTTGGCGGTGCGTATCGTAGCCGTGAAGAAGTGTTAGATCCAAGCCGTAACCAATTAAATCAATTAGCGTTAGTATTAGGTGATCAATTTAATAAGCAGCATGAGCAAGGTTTTGATTTAGATGGTAAAAACGGTGAGAAGTTCTTCGAACTTGGTGGCGCTCATGTTATGCCTAACGGTAAGAATAAAGGTGACGCTACCTTTGATGTCAAATATACCGATACCAAAGCAGTGAAAGCGGCTGATTATACTGTTAAATATGATGGTAGTAAGTGGGATGTTACGGTAGAGCCGGGCGGTCGTAAAGTTAATGCAAAAGTAAGCGCAACGGGCGAATTAGAATTCGAAGGCATGAGTATCAAAATCAATGGTACAGCACAAAAAGAAGATTCTATTATTGTTCAATCTGTCGGTAATGTCATTGCCGGTATGGAAGTTGCAGTGACCGATCCAAGCAAGATAGCGGCAGCTGGCTCGCTAAACGCGGATGGAACAACGGCACCAAGTGATAACGAAAACATGAAAAAATTGTTTGATTTACCAGACCAAAAAGTGATTGATGGTAAAACAACGATTGCAGGTGGTTATGGCTCACTGATCAGTATGGTGGGTAATAAAGTGAATACCGCGCAAGTTGATTTTGATGCTCAGGTTTCTATCACTAAAAGTATTGTCGAACAACAGCAGTCTGTTTCTGGTGTGAACTTGGATGAAGAGTACGGTGAGATGTATCGCATTCAAGAATACTACATGGCAAATGCGAAAGTTATTCAAACTGCAAACAGTATGTTTGATGCGATTATGCAAGTTTTCTAAGTAACCCTTCATCAGAATAAGGAATAACACGGTGCGTTTAAGTTCAAATCAAATTTTTAGTCAGCGTGTGGATAATATCACTGGCTCGCAAAGCAAATGGATGACTGAAGGAAATAAAATTTCAAGTGGTCGTCGCGTTGAAAAGCCTTCAGATGATCCCATGGCAGCTTCTCAAGCGGTAATGGTGAAACAATCTGAATCACGTAACCAACAGTATGCAACAGCGCGCGGATTTGCAAAAAACAGCATGTCATTGCAAATGAGTTTAGCGAGTCAAATGGTGAATATCACCACCAAAATTCAAGAAACACTGGTTGCTGCGGGTAATGACGCCACGCTTAGTGATGAAGACCGTTCATCTCTTGCTGATCAATTACAAGGTTTAAAAGATCAATTAGTGGGTATTGGTAATACAAAAGATGGTGTGGGCCGTTATATTTTTGCCGGTTTCCAATCAGATAAACCGCCTTTTGTTGCTGATGCAACGGGTAAAATCACCTATCAAGGTGGCGACAAGCAAATTACCCAAAAAGTAGATAGCAATATTGAAATGACGACCAACTTCACGGGGATTGAAACATTACAATCTTCAGGTGGTAAAGGGACAGAGCCTGATATTTTTAATGCACTTGATAATGCTATTACAGCGTTACGTGAACCTTTAACAGGTAAACCACAAGCAGATCGTGATGCAGCATTAGATAAAATTGATGCTGCAAACCGTGTTAACCGCGCAACTTTAAATAACATTTCTAGTGTAGAAGCCAAATTAGGTTTACAACTTCAAGAGCTTGATAATTTAGATGATTTGGGGGCAGATACCTCTTTAAGAAATGCAAAACGTTTAAGCGAGTTGCGTGACTTAGATTGGACACAAGCAATTTCTGATTATTATCAAGAAGAGTCTGTCTTACAGGCTTCTTATAAAGTTTTTAACGACATGAAAGAGATGTCGATGTTCAAGATGTATCGTTAATTTTTATCGTACTGTTTCGTGACATTTTGATATCTCCCCTGATATTGATTTATCAGGGGGTTTTTTTATTGAATACAACAGATAAGTTCATTTTTTTAATATTAGAAATAAAGTGTTTTGCTGATGAAACTTCAAAACCAGGATAAAGCCGTTTTATATTTTTTATAAAGGTACCAATCATAATTAGTTTGACGACAATATTTTTGGCAATATAAAATATTGTAAAACTACCTTTCGTAAAAAATTAGCATCAAGCCCTTTCCCATTGAAATGATATTAACAGTAAGTCTAGATAACATAGCAATTATTTTATTTATAAACGACAAAATACGAGATGTACCTAGTCATTGTTTTTTTAATTCCTTTGCTTTATCCAGTTATCTAATGTGATTTTACCACATCTAATTTTATATCCTGCCTTTTTGTGTGGATATTCCTTGCAGAATAAACTCGATTTCTTATCAGCTTATTTTACGTATGTTATTTGTTTTTTTGCTTTAACATTCCAACTTTGAAAGTAATATCGTTATTAAACTTCAATTGAGATAAATCCTAACAGGAGTCGTTGTGTGTATAAACTATATAAGTTAATTTATCACTCGTCATAATATGATTTTCTTTTTTTAATTTACATTATTGATTTAAAAAGGAAAAAGGATATCTAATAAAGACGTTCTTTTAAAGATGATCAATTATAATTCATTAGGATAAGTCAATGGATATTATTTTTATTTTATTCTTTATATATATTTTATTCATTAATTCGATATAAAATTAGTTATTATTTTTTAAGTTTTGTTTAAAAATAAGTCATTAAGGATTAAGTAAAGCTAATATTTATGAAAAAAGGATGATTTTCTCTTCTGTATTTAATTATCTATTTGATAAATAAGTTTTTTTAACTACTTTCAATAGTGTATAACGATCTATTTTGATGGATTAATAGGCGCATCCTATTGCGTGTTGAGTTATTGATTGATAATAGCGTATTTACAGTGAATATTTATAAATTTATATTGTAAAAAATTTATTTTTCTAATAATAAATACTTATAAATATATAAAGTTGTATTTTAAGTGAAAATTTAGAAATGTTAGGTTTTCTAAATTAGAATGATTATATTTTTATTTTCTATAAATTTTATTCAATGATATATAAGAATAGGTTATTAATATGAGAAAGCATTGTAACGAACCATTACGTAAAATAATCGGAAAGTATATAAAAAAAGCGCGTATAAATAAATCATTGTCAGGTGAGCAATTAGGGCTACTATTGAATGTCAGTCAACAACAAATATCAAGATATGAAAATGCAGAGACGAGCGTTAATATTGAAACATTGTATGTCATATTACAAACGCTAGATAAAAACTGGGAGGATTTTTATTATCATGTTATACGAGAGTATGAAAATAAAAAAATGTAGAAATAGGTATGGTTTTTATTTTTATTCTTTTTAATTAAATAACTAATAAATAAATTATTTTATAGTGAATTATTATTCTCTATGAAAATTTAATATATGGCTTTATATGAAATAAATATTATCATTAATTCAAGTATGAATGTGTTGTCAATAATAATATTAATGTTTAATAAAAGAGCCTTTTGTCAATTTTATTATTGAGAAGGCTCATCGTATGTATTTTTAATCAGTCTTATGTCAAGAAACCAACTGCTGTAGTATTAAGGTGATGCGATTAAATGTATCGCTAAAGACACGCTCAGTAAAGACAGGAAGAGCGGGCATGATCATTGATAGCGCTAGCATACCAATGGTTAATGTCAGCGGGAAACCAACCACAAAAACAGAAAGCTGTGGTGTCATACGATTTAAAATACCTAATGAAAGGTTAAGCACTAAAAGTAGAGTGATTAATGGCATGGCTAACATCATACCGTTGATAAATATAGTCCCACCACTTTGAACTAAAGTTAGTATGCCTAATGAGTTAAAGGTCTGATTTCCAATAGGAACGACATAGAATGTATCAACTAATATAGATAATAGCCATAAATGACCGTCGAAGACCATAAATAATAACATTGTTAGCATATTAAAAATACGTGCCAGAATAGGCATGTTAGGGCCACCTGATGGATCGACAAAGGTAGCGAATGAAAGCCCCATCTGTAAACCAATCACTTCACCAGCATGACGAACAGAAGCGAACGCCAACTGCATTGATAATCCGAGAATGGTGCCAATCAAAATTTGTTGTAACAGTACCCAAAAGGCAATAAGAGAGAATAAAGGCACATGACTTTGCGGTAAGCCTGGTGCGACTAATGCAGTAATTAAAAAAGCGAGTGCAATACGAAATTTTTTAGGTGTTTGTTTTTCACTAAATAGCGGTGCGGTGCTAAAAAGCGCGAGTATTCGCACAAATGGCCAGAAAAAATCACTAATGTAGCCGCTAAGCATTTCACTGGTCAGGGTTATCATTGCTATTAACCAATCATCCCAGGAATGCCTGTAAATAGGTTATGCATATAATCGACAAGTAAACTTAACATCCAAGGACCCGCAACTAAAATAGCGACTAATACAGCAAGAATTTTTGGAATAAACGATAATGTCATTTCGTTTATTTGTGTTGCAGCTTGAAGCATACTGATCACAAGACCCGTTACCAGAGCGGACAATAAAAGAGGGCCAGCTAGTGATAAAGCGATTTTCATCGCTTCAGTACCTAGTGCTAAGACGGATTCTGGTGTCATGGGGTTACCTCTGCGCTAATTAAAAAAGCTTTGTGCAAGCGAGCCTAGTATTAATTGCCAGCCATCGACTAAAACAAAAAGCATCAGTTTAAATGGCAATGAAACTGTGGCTGGTGGCACCATCATCATACCTAGCGCCATCAACACACTGGCGACAACTAAGTCGATAATAAGAAAAGGAATAAAAATCATAAAACCGATTTGAAAAGCGGTTTTTAGTTCACTGGTGATATATGCAGGCACCAAAATACGCATAGGTACACTTTCGCGAGTTTCAAATGCTGGTGCATCGGCAAGACGAGCAAACAGAGCCAAGTCAGTTTCACGAGTTTGTTGCATCATAAACTGACGTAGAGGTTTTGAACCATTTTCTAAGGCTTGTTCGAAGGTAATTTGATCTTCAGTAAATGGCATATAGGCATCTTGATAAATTTTATCAAAAACGGGTGCCATAATGAAAAATGTCATAAATAATGCTAAACCAAGAACCACTTGGTTTGGCGGCGCTGAAGGTGTACCTAAAGCATTACGTAATAATCCAAGGACAATAATAATGCGGGTAAAACTTGTCATCATCAGCAAAACGGCAGGAATAAAGCCTAATGCTGTAATGAAAATTAAGGTTTGTACTGGCAGTGACCAACTTTGACCTCCACCCGGTAAAGGCTGTGTAATAATACCCGGAAATTGGGCAAACGCACTGGTAGGTAACAAGAGTAAAACCAGCACACTAGCGAAGAGACGCCAACGCTTTAATGCGTTAAAAAAAGTGACACACTGATGCATTATGAGTTGCCTTTATCTCGCTTTAGCGTTTTTTGTAATATTTGAGTAAACAAGGGTGATGTTGGTGATGAGGTCGCTTCCTGCGAGGCTTTATCAGGAACGGGTAATTTATGCAGCAGATTTACCTGCGATGCAGTTACCCCTAATACGAGCCATTCCTGTTCTATTTCAACCACCACCACACGTTCTTTCGCACCTAATGAACAACTTGCTTTGACGCTAAGTTGTGCTGTTGTTCCTTTAAATGAACCTCGGCTAAAGCCAAAACGGCGAAATAACCACATAGCAACAATAATAAGAACGATGATGCCTGCAAGTGCCGTGCTAACTTGAGCAAGGCTTTGACCTACAGGCAACGGTTGTGTAGGTGTTTGAACTGTTTGTGTTGTAGCGGGTGCGGTAGTATTTACCGCACCTTGGCTGGAAAAGGAAGGAAGCTGTTCCATAGATTAACGGCTCAGGCGACGCATACGTTCTGATGGTGTAATGATATCGGTAATGCGAATACCATATTTATCAGAAACAACCACAACTTCACCTTGAGCGATTAAATAGCCATTGATAAGAATATCAAGAGGCTCGCCAGCTAAACCATCCAGTGAAACGACAGAACCTTGTGACAGGCTAAGTAATTTTTTAATGGTCATTTTGGTGCGACCTAACTCTACTGTTAATTTGACAGGAATATCCATAATCAAATTAATGTCAGATAGATGGTTCAGTGTGTCGTCTTCAGGTAAAAGATGTTCAAATAGATCGGAACTATTATCCTGGCTTTTACCAGTTTGCTGTTCCATTGCATCAGCCCACATATCCTCAGCCGATTGTGAATTATCAGTTGGGCGATTTGCATCACTCATTGGTTTGTTCCTCATCCAGAGCGTTTAAAACAGGGTTAATTAGGTGTTCAACACGAAGGGCATATTGCCCATTTACTGTACCGTATTGGCTTGTTAATACGGGCACACCATCAACATGTGCAATCAATCTTTCTGGTTTATCAATCGGGATAACATCCCCTTCTTTAAGTGTTAACACTTTTGATAAGCGCAGTGGGATGTCAGTAAAGTTTGCGACCAGTTCAAGCTCTGAATGCTGAACTTGGTTGACTAAACTATCTAACCAAACCCCATCTTCTTGACGAACATTTTCAATTGGTGGATTGATCAGTCGTTCACGTAATGGCTCAATCATGGCAAATGGAATACAAATACTAAATTCCCCAACCATGGAACCAATTTCTACCTGAAAAGGTGTCGTAACAACAATGTCATTCGGTGATGAGGTGATATTGGTAAATTTCACCTGCATTTCAGAACGAACATATTCCACCTGAATTTTGAATATGGAATCCCAAGCATCACGGTAGGCATCAAGTGCCAATTTCAACATTTTGTTGATGATCCGCTGCTCTGTGTTGGTAAATTCACGCCCTTCCACAGGGATTGGAAAACGGCCATCACCACCAAACAGGTTATCTACCGCGATATAAACCAGATTGGGTTCAAAAGTAAATAATGCTGTTCCTCGTAAAGGCTTTAAATGCACCAAGTTAAGGTTCGTTGGCACAGGTAAATTACGAGCAAAGTCGTGATATGGGTGAATTTTAATGCCACCAACAGTAATGTCAGGACTCCGACGAAGCATGTTAAACAGCCCCATACGGAATTGACGCGCGAAGCGTTCGTTAATAATCTCTAACGACTGTAAACGTTCTCGAACCACACGACGTTGCGTGTTGGGGTCATAAGGCTGAATATCCGGTTCATTCGGATCCTTCGCTATCGCAGGTTCCCTGTTCGCGCTTTTTTTGGCGTCGTCACCTGATGTGTCATCATTCAGCAGAGCATCAATCTCTGCCTGTGAAAGGATATTATCGCTCATAATGATTATCGCAGAATAAACGTGGTAAACAGTACATCGGAGAGGATCTGTTCAGATTCTCCCGGTACGAGAGTCGGTCTCAGCGTTTCTTTTACATCCGTCATTAGCTGGAGTTTTCCATTGTCTGTCGCGAGCTTATTAGCCTGTTGACGAGAAAGCAGTAATAACAAGCGGCTACGAACTTCAGGTAAATAATCATGTAGACGCTTACGAGTGTCTTCATTATGTAATCTTAATGTGATCCCTATGTAGAGCACTCTGTCTAAGTGTTCTTCGTCATCAATTAGATTTACCGTAAAGGGTTCTAATGACATAAAAACGGGTGCTGGTATAACTTTTTGCTGACTTGTGCCCGCTGAACCTGATTTAGCATGCTTCAATGCCCACCAACTATATCCACCGAATGCCGCTGCAATAATGGCGATCACCAATAGTACGATGATCAGAATTAAGCTATAGCTTTTACGTTCATTGCTGTAATTAGACATGGACAGTTAAATTCCTGTTTTGTAGTGGATACGTGTTCACTGTTGTGGACTTCCATATCCATCTAAATCAACCTTAATTATCCCGCTATTTCTGTTTTTTAATTGCAGAAACAGATAGGGAAAAAACCATTAACTCTTACGTTTATTGACATAGTGTGTCCTCCCAATACATTTGTATTAGGCGAAAATATCAACACCACCACGAGCAGATGCTAATTCTTGAGGCGTAAGCGTTATCTTTTGTAGTGCCGTTTCAGAGGCTAATTGCAGTGAATTACCCTCGCTTCCTTGATGATTATCGGCACCATCTCCACTAAATTGAGAGGAATCTGACATATTTTGTTGTTGCCAACTGTCATTAGTGTCGCTAGACACCTGACTCTGCGTGAGCTGGATCCCATTTTCAGAGAGCGCTTGACGCAATTGATGCATGGCATTTTCTAATACAGAACGAACTTGGCCGTTTTGTGAAGCTAGGTGTAGCTGTGCTTGCCCATCTTCTATTTTCATGCGGATATGTAATGAACCTAGCTCTTCAGGGTGTAAGCGTAGCTCTGCCTTTTGTAAGCCATTACGGCTAAACATCACAATTTGTTGATTGAGTTGCTGTTGCCACTCTTGTGTTCCCACTTGTGCATTGAGTACCTGTGTTGCCATCGGTGAAAATTGCATTTGTGGTTGTGTTGATGAGTGAGCATGGCCCGTAATGCCTTGTGAAGCCAAAGAAGAAGAGGTAGAAAGTGTACTGTGAAGATCGCTTTCTACAACGCGATTACTTGTTACTATTTGCTGAGCAACATTATCCGCTAATTTTGCATTTGTAACTTGCTTATCGCTGTTTAGCAATGCATTCACTTTTTCGGCTGTTGGCGTTAAAAGCGTTGCGACGCTATCTCCTTTTTTCGCAGAAGGTTTTTCTGTCTGATTAGCACCGACAAGTGTACTTTCTGTTGCTAATGCTGTTGCTTCTGGTCGTAGCTGGGTTAACAAGGACTTTTCATCTGATTTTGATAGATTGAGCTTGTCGGCAAGGTTGAATTCCGACATATCGCTATCTTTAGAAAGAGTACGCGCTAACGAGGCTAAGCCTTCATCACCTTTAACTGATTGATGCTGTTGTAATGCTTGAGTCAGTTGTTCTGAAGGAAGGGTTAGGCGTTTTAATCCCGGTAATCCTGCTAATTGAACCGGCAGTTCGGCAGCAAGCTCTTCTGCTGACATTAATAAAGAAGGATTTTTATTTTCAACAATAGCCGCAAATTGTTCATTATCTGGCAAAGTAAGAGCCAATTGAGATTTCTCAAGAGATGAATCTTCTATCACACTAGGTTCTGTAGTGGCAGACGCAAGATGACTACCGTCTTCTTTTGTTTTGTCTTCATCAGAGTGTGAATGCGCCTTATTTTCTTTTGTTGAATGATTTGTGATATTGGCTGTTTTTTTATCACTCTGCGCATTTTGAGGTTGAGAGCCCAAAAGCTGAGCAAATGTCGGGGCATTATCACCGGGTTGACTATTTGAAGCAGATGTCGTTCCCGGAGAGGCTGCAGCGACATCCATGGTCAGAAGCGTTATCTCCATCAAGTTGTTCTCCGTAAAGTACTACGCTGTGCGTACTCATCCATTTGTTTCTGTTCAATACGATCAAGATGTCGCTTACGGCTATCTTCAGCGCGTTGCTCCAAAGTCTCAAATGCATTGAGTCGTTGCTGTTTTTCTCTCCATTGTTCAGTTGCAAGATCGAGTTGCGCCTGCCAATGTTGAAGTTGCTGTTTATGTTGTTCGATAGTCAATTCGAGCGTTTTGAGAAATTGTTGGTAGTTTTGCCACGATGCTGACGACATCCCCCCTAAATTTAACGTTTCATTTAGACGTACACGGTATTCATCCTGATACCCAATCAACATATTGAGTTGTTGTTCCATTTGTTGATGACTCTGCCGGACCTGAGCCAGTTGAATAGCGGCTTGTTCAGCCGCTGTCTGTGCCAGTTCTCTCAGTGTCACTAAAGGTGACTGCTCCCGCATTGGAACCCTCTTTACTTTCTCTGATTATGTTCAGAATTAGTTTATTGTGATCAGTTGATTAAGTTGCTCACATGCACTTTGATAACTGCATTGCTCTTGGATATCTTGTTGTAAGAACTTCGCGAGAGATGGATAAAGAGCAATGGCTTTATCAAGCATAGGATCACTACCCGCCGCATAAGCACCTACGTTAATTAAATCGCGGTTACGTTGATAATTAGATAAAAGCTGTTTAAACATTTGTACGCGACGATAATGTGTTTTATCAATCAGTGACGTCATTGCACGGCTAATAGAAGCTTCGATATCGATAGCAGGGTAGTGCCCAGATTCTGCAAGAGAACGCGAAAGCACAATGTGGCCATCTAAAATCGCACGTGCAGAATCTGCAATAGGATCTTGCTGGTCATCACCTTCTGTTAAAACAGTATAGAAAGCCGTGATAGAACCACCACCATCAACGCCATTTCCTGCACGTTCGACCAGTGCGGGCAATTTAGCAAAGACAGAAGGTGGATAACCTTTGGTTGCAGGTGGCTCACCAACAGCAAGAGCAATTTCACGTTGTGCCATACTGTAACGGGTGAGTGAGTCCATAATTAACAGGACATGTTTACCTCTATCGCGAAAATCTTCAGCAATACGTGTGGCATAAGAAGCACCTTGCATACGAAGCAGTGGTGATACGTCTGCGGGGGCGGCAACAACAACAGAACGAGCTAAGCCTTCAGTACCAAGGATATTCTCGATAAAGTCTTTAACTTCACGACCACGTTCACCGATTAAGCCAACAACAATGACATCCGCTTGAGTAAAACGAGCCATCATGCCTAATAGCACACTTTTACCCACACCAGAGCCTGCAAAAAGTCCCATACGCTGACCACGACCTACGGTCAACAGTGAATTGATTGCACGCACGCCCACATCCAGTACATCAGTAATAGGGGTACGTTGTAGTGGGTTGATCGGTGGCGTAATGAGTGGGGCACGATAACCTGTATCCGGTGGTGGTAAACCATCTAAAGGGTAACCAGAACCATCTAAAACACGTCCTAATAACGCATCACCTAGTGGTAATTGGCGACCTTCATTTTCACCACCGGGTGTGGCTTGTGCATAAACACGAGCACCTGGTGTTAATCCCTCCACTTCTTGTAAAGGCATTAACAACATCTGGCTACCATTAAACCCAACCACTTCGCTTTCGACTTCTTCAACCGTTTTACCGATAGTACGTTCTATTAAACATGTAGAGCCAAGAGGCATAACAAGCCCCTTAGCTTCCATGACTAAACCTGTAGCTCTGGTTAAACGACCATATTGACGTACACGCGGAATTTTATTTAAACGCGCTTCTGCTTCACTGAGTTTTTCTAACCAACGCCCCAATCTTGCTGTCATTACAACGCCTCCGGTGCAGCAAGACGGCAAAGCTCATGCCAACGAGTTGCAATCGTGGCATCAAGATCGCCATCATTTGTTACAACACGGCATCCACCCACATGAATACTGTTATCGGCAACCACTTTCCAACCATGAGCAGAAAGGGAATCACCCAGTTCTTTTTCAATTTGTGGAATATGTTTTGGATTCACTCGTAACTGTGGATTGCTTGAGAACATTTGTTCTTGTTGCAACATTAAGGTTATTTGTGCAAGCAATGCAGAACCATCACAAACCGCAGGCTGACCGAGAACTTCTTTTGCCGCAGTGAGGGCGATTTGCATTAAACGCGAAGCAATAACACTGTCTAACCCATTTAAAGAGTGCCTAAATTCAGCTAACAACCCTTGCCACTCATTAATTAATGGTGATTGTTGAGCAATGCCTTGGCGAATACCTTCTTCAATACCTGATTGTAATCCAGCCTGATAGCCTTCCTGATAACCCTGGTTTTTCCCTGCCTCAAAGCCTTCAGCGTGGCCCAATTTCTGAGCCTTTTCTTTCATGTCATCAAGCATATTAATTTGCTCAAGAACTTTCTGTTGCTGAACGACTTCTTTTTCCTGTTTTTCGACTTCCTTTTCGTCTTCTGCCGTTTCCTCGACAGTTAATGCCCAATCAGTGAGTTCTTTGGGAACCCAAGGCTTCCAGTTAGTATCAGTATGTTTATCAGACATAGGTATCGTCTCCTCCATGAAGAACAACCTCTCCAGTCTCTGCTAATTTGCGTACCACAAGCAGAATTGCTTTCTGCTCTGCTTCCACTTGAGACATACGAACAGGGCCGCGAGAATTCAAATCATCACGCATGATTTCAGCAGCACGTTGCGACATATTGTTGAGGAAGTGATCGCGCAGCTCTTGATCGCATCCTTTCAATGCCACAACCAAGGAGTCGGATTCCACTTCCTGTAGAATGCGCTGGATAGAACGGTTGTCGATATCGATAAGGTTTTCGAACAGGAACATTTCGTCGATAATTTTTTGTGCCAATTCGCCGTCGTAATCGCGAACCGCAGTAATGACATTCTCTTCTTGCTGACTCTTCATCAAGTTGATGATTTCAGCAGCAGTACGAACACCACCCATTTTACTGCGTTTGAGGTTTTGACCATCAAGCAGGTTATTCAGTACTTCAGTTAACTCTGCTAATGCTGACGGTTGAACACCACCAAATGTTGCGATACGTAACATCACGTCATTACGTAATTTCTCATCAAACAGGGCAAGAATATCTGCTGCTTGGCCCCGTTTGAGGTGAACCAAGATGGTTGCGATAATCTGCGGATGTTCGTCGCGGATAATATCGGCAGCCATTTGTGGCTCCATAAAGTTAAGTGTCTCGATACCCGTTGTTGTTTCGCGAGTTTCTGAGATCTCATCTAATAGATTATTTGCACGTTCTTCACCCAAGGCTTTAACAAGAACTGAGCGTAAATAATCGTTCGCATTCACATTCAACGCTGCATATTGAACAGCGTCTTCTTCAAAGCTTGCCATAACATCAATCAATTGCTGATTTGAGATATGGCGCATTGATGACATTGCAATACTCAGCTGTTGAACTTCGCGTGTACTTAGATGCTTAAATACTTCCGCCGCTCGGTCTTCACCGAGTGTTAGTAACATAACGGCGCTTTTTTCGGTTCCAGTTAAGTTATTACTCATTGCTCTTTACTCATCCATTCACGAATTACCATTGCAACGACACGAGGATCTTTCTCTGCCATTTCACGGATACGTTGGCTTTGCAATTCGGCACTGACACGTTTACGTGCTTGTTTACGTCTTGCTTCGTCATCTAATTCTGCTTCATCTACATCATCTTTAACTTGTAGCTTGGTTTTCAGTACAGCTTTCTGTGCAGCAGCTTCAGCTTCACGGCGTTTTTCAATCTGTGGTTTCACCAGTTTGCGCCATAAGATCCATGCGATGATGACAAGTAATAACCAGCGACCTAAATCTAATGCTTTCGCAAGAATTTCAGGATTTTCCCATACAGGAACCGTGATCACTTTCTCTTCAATATCGTTGAACTGTGAGTTTACGACACTTAAAGAGTCACCACGTTCTTGGGAATAGCCCATCGCTTCACGAACAAGTCCTTCAATTTGCTGGATTTGCTCATCAGTTAGCGGAACAAGTTTAGTTTCAACAACAGGCTCTTCGCCTTCAGCAGCTTCTTTCTTATTTTCAACTGTTTTGTAGTTCACAATAACAGCAACAGAAAGACGTTCGACATTACCGACAGGGCGTTTGATATGGCGAATTCGGCGATCAACTTCATAGTTGGTTGTTTCATCTAAACGGCTATTGCTGTTTGGATTGCGCGTTAATGAGCGATTAGTACCCGTTGCATTGGCACCCTCTGTTTTTTCACCTTCTTGCGCCTTTGGCGTTTCAATCGGCGCTTGTGGTGGCGCAACAGGTTGATTAGATAATGCACCGGGGACACCGCCCGCTAACATGCCGCCATTTTGCTCACTTTGGCTCAATTGTTTTGAACGCACGGCGGCTTGATTTGGTGGCTGATTTGGTTTGTACTCTTCCGCTGTTTCTTCTGTATGAGAGAAGTCAACTTGAGCTGTCACCTGTGCATGAACGTTTCCACGACCCACAATTGGGCCTAATAACGTTTCAATACGTTGCTGATAACGGCTTTCTAGCTCTTGAACATATTTCAGTTGGATAGAGTTAAGATCACGACCTAATGCATCTGGTTGTGTCAATAATTTGCCACTTTGGTCAACGATAGTCACACTGCTGTCAGGCATACCTGCAACACTGCTCGCAACGATATGCACGATGGCATTAATTTGACCTTCATCCAGCGCTCTACCCTGTAAAAGACCCACCGTAACGGATGCAGAAGGGGATTTCTGTTCACGAACAAAAAGAGATGGTTTTGGCAGTGCTAAATGAACACGAGCATTTTGTACAGGACCTAATGTCTCGATAGTGCGAGCAAGCTCACCTTCAAGTGCACGTTGATAGTTAATCTGTTCACTAAATTGGCTGATCCCGAACTTTTCTTTATCTAACAGTTCAAAACCGGCAGCACCGCCTTTAGGAAGTCCCGCTTGCGCGAGTTTCAGGCGTAATTCATGAACCTGATTGTCAGGCACCATGATCGCTGAGCCATTTTGTGACAAGCGATAAGGTACGTTCATTTGTGTTAACTGTGTGACAATTTCGCCACCGTCTTTATCGCTAAGATTACTATAAAGCACTTTATAATCAGGGCTTTGTAACCATAAAAATGCAGCAACAAAAATGGCAATCGCCGCCGAGCCCGCAATAATGAGCGGAATTTTCGGATCGGCTTTTATCCGGTTAATAATGGCGTTAAAACCCTTTTTCTGGTTCACAACGTCGGTTTTTTCGGCATTCATAGACAATCCTTGCCTTGTAGTTCGGGATGAATACTAAAAGCGTGGCGTAACAAAACAGACTCCCCTTACGCAAATAAATAAACCTACTCTCAGGTGTCTCATTATTGGCCTTTTGCGTTTCATTTAATGGCGTAATTAGCCCTTAACTTTTGCGTTAATTACTCGCTTTGGAATGAAGCCCCTGTGTTAGGGTATAACTCGGTAAGCGTGTTGGTGCACTTCCTTACTATGACATTGATTCAGTAATTGAATTAGATGATTAACGCAGAGGTTTATATGTCAATTCCAGCTATTGAAAGTGTTCTGGATAAAATGCAAATCCAGACTTTGCAAGCATCCAATATTGCAAAACCCCAGCCAGTACAAGCAGGGTTTGCTACTCAGCTTGTTCAAGCCGTGGGTAAAATTAATGAAACCCGAGTGAATGCAACCAACAAAGTGCAAGCGTTTACCTTAGGTACACCTGGAGTCGAGTTAAACGATGTGATGGTAGATATGCAAAAATCCAGTATCTCATTACAAATGGGCATACAAGTGCGTAATAAGCTCGTTGCTGCTTATCAAGAAATTATGAGTATGCAAGTGTAGTGCCTCATCATTTGTTAATGATTGCTTTTCTTTTGTATAGCAATAAAGACGCACCTAATCAAAACAGAATGGGGCATTTGGTTCAATATCATTAAATAGATGATATAAGCTTTTGAATGTGATTAAACGTTCGAATATTTATACTATTGTTTGCTATTTATGATGATGAGCGCCCCGATTTGTACAGAGAAAATAGACACATCATTTTATTGATGTGTGCTTTTTCACATCTATATCAAAGCAACTCGCTATTTTATCCCTTCTAATATTTCAAAAAAGATCAAAATCAAATGGTTAAATAAGTTACTTAATTTATTACTCTATGGTAAACCTTGATAATTATTCTGAATAAATTAGATCACTTTGAAAAAACAGTAAAAATAAAAAATGAGTGCAATCAGAAATGAAAGAGCACGCTTAAATTTCTTACGATGAAGTTCATCTTTTTATAAAACGATTTTATTAAACTAAAAATTATTGATTATTATCACATTAAAGCGGGTCATAAACCGCTATGGTAATTACATGATTAATAACGTAAACGGTGATGATATGGAATATTGGTTTATTGCGTATAAAGTGCGTTCCAGAAATGGTGATACCTACGCCGGACATAAAATTGTAGAAACAGAAAGTGGGATCACACCCCATATTGCGTTAGATAAAGCATGTCAGGAAGTTGCTGAAGGAGCACAAGCTGATATTCCTGCGGTGAGAGTTGTGGCTTTTAATCGTTTATAAAAATTCTATCAACCTAATAGAAATCCTACATTCATTTAATGTGGGATTTTTTTATTTTAAATTTAAAACTTGGTTATTTAATGCACTTTTTTATGAACTGATTAACTAATAGAATTAATAAAAAAGTAAGGTATCCACTTATAAAATTTAATTACATTGATCTGATAGAGTTTTTTCATTTCTTTTACCTAAATAAAGTTCCATTATGTGATCTCAGCTTTACTAATTTATTTTTACTCATTGAATAAAAAAAGGCTTATGGTTAATGTGCTGGTGGGCTAAGGAATAGCTCAATACAAGGAAATAAAAATCATTATTTTGGTTTTTAGTTATTAATAAAAGGAAATTTAATTATGACAGTATTAACCGTTTATTTATGTGGCACTGGCTCAAACTCATTTGATAATAATAATCCGACCTTCTGGCAAGGTGAATTAGTCTCCACTTTAGCGCAAAACAACCAAGGACGAGAATTTGCACAGTGGTTTATTGTTGATGGTCCAGGTAGTGGTAATCTGCAAGAAGATGATTTATGGGTTGAAAGCCCTAATTACTCTGATATTAAAGGCTCGTTATTTGGCAGGGGTTGGGAAGAAAATGTTAATCACGCACTTTGTTTAATGAAAGGTCACTTTGATTGGCAACGTGAAAAATTAACAGAACAGCAGTATAACCAACTGAAAAAAGCGGGCATACCTATTGAAGATGTCAAAGTCACAGGCTCTTTTTTATGGCGTAAATATGACTATGGCGCTCGTCATGTCACTCAACAGCAACTCCAACAGCAAATTATTCGTATCTTCCGTAAAGATGGCATTATTCCAACACAAGTTAACTTAGTGGGGTGGAGTCGTGGAGGGATTACTTGCCATATGCTAGCAAATGCGATGTTGGCAGATCCTCAATTAAAAGATATCCCCGTGAATATTTTTGCGATTGATCCCGTTCCAGGTCCACTGAATTTTCAACCTGAAAAAGTGTCTCTGGGTAAAAACGTCAAAGAATATGTCGGATTTTATGCAAGAGATGAGCGCTCTAAAGGATTTACTTGCGTGATCCCAACTGTTGCTGCTGATACTAAAATACATATTTTCCCTATTTCAGGGCGTCATGCCACATTAGTGGGCAATGCGTCTATTGATGGTAGTGAAGGTGAAAATGCATTATATGCGCCGGGTATAGTGGTTCGCCACTTTGCCGAAGTCTGTTTAACCCGCTGGGGTTGTGATTTAGCTAATAAATTGGCCTTAACGGATACACAAATTACGGATTATCACACCGATATTGCTAATGATGCAGATAAATATATAGCCATGCGCCGTAAAACCTATTCTATCCATGAAAGCACAGGTAAAGATGAACGTAAGGTTTCACTAGGTAAAGAGGGTAAAGCATTCTCTGAGATCTTTGGCGTACAATATAATCCATCAGCAGGTTTAACTGCAGATTATTTATCTAATCTGCAACTTTATGATGTGATTAAATAAGATTTTATTGATCACACAATAATGTATTAATGTATCGCTCACTGTTTAGTGGGCGATTTTTACTCTAATAAAACATAAAAAAAGGAGAGGGGGTAAGTTGATGAATGAAAAGAAGAACGTTACCGATAACAAGTTAAGCTGAATAACAAGCGATAGTTTTTCTAAGTAAAGACGCCATTAGCTAATAAAACCGCTTTTGGCGCAGAGGAGAGTTATTTAAGATTGAGATCAGGATAATAACTATGTTCTGTAAACTGACCATAGCTATTCTGTACCCTCTGCTCTTGTTCAGTCTGTCTTATTAATATGCCAAGCTCATCTAGACGAGCCCGTAATAAATTTCGCGTCTCGTTTTCGTTCTCTAAGATTTTCTTTAGCATATCCGTGAGTCGTTGTTGTAGTCTCAGCTCACCGTCAGCAGGTTTTACCATCTTAGTGATTTTTTCTACGCTTTTTAAATAATCCATTTCCATTTCTATCAGCTTGTCCCATTGCTGATCTTTGGCAAGCGTTAACATTTGCTCACTTGATTTTAAAACATGCTCGTAAGCCGCCATAATATCCATATTGTTGTCCACTCTAATTTAATAAGAATTAATCTGTGTGCCGATTTGTTGCCAAGCATCAGAAATTTCAGTTAAGAGCTTGATGACTTCATGAATTTTTTCTGGGTTATTTTTTAAGTTAGCATCGAGTAGCTGATTAACCATATAGTCATAAAGGAGCTCCAGATTTTCTGCAAGCTCACCACCTTTTTCTTTATCCAGACCTTGTTTTAATCCGTTACCAATAATATTAATGGCTTTAGAAATATTTTCGCCTTTACCGGCGATATTTCCTTGTTCCATTAATATTAAAGCACGGCGAAGGGCGCTTAGCGCCCCATTAAATAGGATCTGGATCAGCTGGTAAGGCGTGGCATTTAAAATCTCGCTTTCAACGTCGATTTGAGCATACATTTTACTGGCTGATTGTTGATACATATTATCCTACTTTTAAAAATTACATTAATAGACGGCCGATTGAGGCACTAGAGTTAGTCATGGAGTTGACCATTTTATCTAACTGTTGGAACTGGTTTTTATAACGTTCCATCGTGGCCGCAATATTACGTTCGGTGTTTTTAATTTGGCTATCTAATGTTTTTTTGCGTTTTTTCACGCCATCAGTGGCAATGTCTAAAGTACCATCATTAGATTGCAGGGTTTTCTTTAGGTAATTATAGGTTTGAGTACCAAAGCCTGTTTCTTTACCGTCACCCATAAAAAACTCTTTCACGTTGGCAGGTTTCTCTTTTAACGCCTCATCGAGTTTTTTGCTATCAATATCTAAAGAACCATCAACCTTAAATTTAATCCCCATTTTATTGAGGGTATCTAAGTCAGAAGTGCTTTGCGAGCTTGTAACAAAGCTTTTTAGTTCCGACATAATCATACGGCTGGTGCTATCACCGAGTAATACACCATTATCTTTAGATGCCGCTTCACCTTTTTCTACTTGCGTATATTTAGTGAGTGATTTGTAGGTGCTGTTTAACTCATTATAAGCGTCTGTCCAAGCCTTAATGGCTTTTTTCATTGGCTCAATATCACGAGCAACAGTGACTATTTCAGGCTTATCTGCTTTGTC
Organism: Proteus sp. TJ1640; assembly: GCF_003144445.1. Taxonomy (NCBI): domain Bacteria; kingdom Pseudomonadati; phylum Pseudomonadota; class Gammaproteobacteria; order Enterobacterales; family Morganellaceae; genus Proteus; species Proteus sp. TJ1640. The sequence continues at coordinate 3,792 of NZ_PENY01000037.1, read as the reverse complement.
TTTATTATCAAACGTCGTTTTCTTAAGATTTAGCGTGATCCCTTCAGGCGCATCTTTAATCTCATTAGTTTGACGCTCGATATCAATACCATTGATCGTTAATTGTGCGTTATTAGCTTTAACGATTTCTCTCATCCCTGAAGTATGAGATGCTTCATCGGTTGCTGGTGAATTAGAAAGAAACTGATTCAGTTTATCATCACCTTCAACGGTGATTTTCATCTCCGATTCAGTCCCTTCTTTACGAGAAGTGAGGACTAAATAGTTTTCACCATCTTTTGCTTTAACAATAGTCGCTGAAACGTTACCTTCTTTTTTATTGATTGCATCACGCAATTCAATGATCGAAGTTTGTTTATCTTCTAATTCAATACGTAATGGTTTTTCTTCACCTTCTTGAGTAATGACTAAGGTGCGTTTATTACCTTCACCTAAAGTTTCACCTAATGTTTCTTTCACATCAGAGACTTTAGTTGATTTTAATGTTTGTGCATGAGCAAGTTCTTTAACTGAGACCGTATAGTTACCAATACTGGCTTTACCATCTGTCGTCACTTTAAAAGCATCAAACTCATCATCGACTTTTGTAGCAACAATTTTATCGAATTTTTTTAAATCTTCAGACGCTTTTTGTAATTTATCAAGCTGTCCGCGTATTTTACCGTAAGCGGTAATTTTCGCCTCGTAGCTTTTCATCTGTTTATCTAGGGGTTCAAGGCGTTTATTTTCCGCCGCCTCTAATTGTGCCAATGTTTGGCTAAGAGGCATCCCTGAGCCCACGCCTAGTGAAGCAATACCAGCCATACCGGTCTCCTTTCTGTGTTCGTAAAATAATCCTCAAAAAGCGTTATCGGTAGAATCGGCGAAAAGTTTACGTCTATTTGGTATTTTTGATGACGTAAACAGGCTGCCATATAGAAGCCATTTATTGCCATTGGTGACCAAAGTCGAATTTAGAAGGGTAGAAAAAGGATTGAGACGAAAATTGATAAAAAACAAATAAAAAAATAATAAATTAATTTCTTTGTTTATCATTGACTTGATGTTGATTCTATAAAAAAACACAGAAATATTTGTAGGAAAAGTTAAAGGTTGTATGTGGGGTGCCGATAAACTTGTTGCCGGTGATTAACACCGAAAATGAATAGGCAAACTTTTATTTTATCGACTTGATTTTAAAGGAATCTAGCTATGGCACAAGTCATTAATACCAACTATCTATCTCTGGTAACTCAAAACAACCTGAACAAATCTCAGGGAACTTTAGGAAGTGCAATCGAGCGTCTGTCTTCTGGTCTACGTATCAACAGCGCTAAAGACGATGCTGCAGGTCAAGCGATTGCTAACCGTTTCACTTCAAACGTAAATGGTTTAACTCAAGCTTCACGTAATGCGAACGATGGTATCTCTATCGCTCAAACTACTGAAGGTGCACTGAACGAAATTAACAACAACTTACAACGTATCCGTGAGTTAACAGTTCAAGCGAAAAACGGTACTAACTCAGAATCAGATATCACTTCAATCCAAAACGAAGTTAAAGAACGTTTAGATGAAATCACTCGTATTTCTGAACAAACTCAGTTTAACGGCGTTAAAGTACTGAGTGGCGAAAAAGCTGAAATGACTATCCAAGTCGGTACTAACGATAACGAAACTATCAAATTTAACTTAGATAAAGTTGATAACGATACGTTAGGTGTTTCAACTGATAAACTGTTTGAAACAACTCCTGCGGGTAAAAAAGGTGTAACTGCTGTTGGCACTGGTATTACAGACGCTGGTGATCTTGATAAAGTTCTTACTGGTGCAACTAAAATGGCTACTGGTACAACTTTATCTAAATATACTGTTGATACTAAAGATGTTGCCGATAAATTTATTTTCAATGATGGTACTAAAAACTATTTAGTTTCAGCTTCAGACCTTGAATTGACCGGTACTCCTAAAGAAGAAATTAATATCAAAGCTGGCTCAAAAACCACTGCTAATGAATTTACGCCAAATCCTGGTAAAGATGCACCAGCTAGCTTAAACGTTAAAGATGACGCTTTAGCAACTTTAGACAAAGCTATCAACACAATTGATGAAAGCCGTTCTAAATTAGGTGCGATTCAAAACCGTTTCGAATCTACTATCAACAACCTGAACAACACTGTTAACAACTTATCTGCTTCACGTAGCCGTATCTTAGATGCTGACTACGCAACAGAAGTGTCTAACATGAGCCGTGGTCAAATCCTGCAACAAGCGGGTACTTCTGTACTTGCTCAAGCAAACCAAGTACCACAAACTGTTCTGTCTCTGTTACGTTAATTCGTACGCTGACACAAAAGATACCTTTCTATATTCAAAAGGTCCTCGTAAGAGGGCCTTTTTTTGTCGTTTTATTTTATATTTAACTCTACTCTTTTTTAGTTTTATTTTTTCTCTCAATTTCTTTTACTTTTTTCTGCAATTAATTACCTCTTATAAATTAACTGACTGGCTTTTTTTGCTATTTTTGCGACGCCAAAAATCGTAAATCCCTCAAATTTGATGACGATAGTGTTTAGGCAACGTTATTACAGCGACGTAATAACAACCCTATTCATTTAAAAGTATTTTAAAATCAAGTCGAAGGAATATTGTATGGCACAAGTCATTAATACCAATTATCTGTCACTGGTCACTCAAAATAATTTAAATCGTTCACAAAGTGCATTAGGTAATGCAATTCAACGTTTATCTTCTGGCTTACGCATTAATAGCGCCAAGGATGACGCAGCAGGTCAAGCCATTGCAAACCGTTTTACTTCTAACATTAAAGGCTTAACTCAAGCTTCACGTAATGCGAATGATGGTATTTCCATAGCCCAAACCACAGAAGGGGCCTTGAATGAGATTAATAATAACCTGCAACGTATTCGTGAATTAACCGTCCAAGCAAAAAATGGTTCTAATTCAGATACCGATATTAAATCTATTCAGGAAGAAGTGAATCAACGTACCGCAGAAATTAATCGTATTTCTGAACAAACACAATTTAATGGCGTAAAAGTGTTAAGTGAAGACAGCACATTAAATTTACAAGTGGGTGCGCATGATAAAGAACAAATCAGTGTTGATCTGAAAAAAACCGATGCGACTACATTAGGTGTTGATAAATTGGATTTATCAGCAAAAAGTCAAATTGGATCTAAAGCAACTGAAGTTGAAGTCACTTTAACTGGTACTCCTGCAACAAAAGAGATGCAAAAACTCGATACAGCGAATTTGGATGCAAAAGTCACTGGTAAAGCTTGGAAAAGTTACGATATTTCTTATGGTGTAGATGCTAATGGTAAAGATGATAAATCTATATTGGTTGTTCACTCCGTTGATAAAGATGGTAAGGATGACTATTTTAGTCTCGCTGCAACCACCGGTGCTACAGCAGGTGCAACAGTCAAAGTCGCTGCAACAGGTACGGCGATGACCCTAGATCCGGTTGTGGAAAAACCATTAGAAACATTAGATAAAGCATTATCTCAAGTTGATAGCCTACGCAGTGCTATGGGGGCTGTGCAAAACCGTTTAGATTCTACCATTGCTAACTTAGGCAACACTGTTAATAATCTGACCGCATCACGTAGCCGTATTGAAGACGCTGATTATGCGACAGAAGTGTCTAATATGAGTAAAGGCCAAATACTGCAACAAGCAGGCACTTCTGTATTAGCGCAAGCAAACCAAATTCCTCAAAACGTATTATCACTTTTAAGATAATCACGGCGTTATTTGCTTTTATATTTCGAATTAATTTATTTTTAA
>NZ_PENY01000020.1:0-10527 GCF_003144445.1 Proteus sp. TJ1640 | reverse complement strand
TTCAGTGTCCAATAACACCGAAATAAGCTTTCTATCCAGTGAAGGAAAGAACGGCACCATGCTCGTCATCGACGCAAATTGTAGAATGTCTTTATCGGTTCTAAAAAAACGTTGTGATTTTGCTAACCAATAACATCCTGCTTTATAGTCCAAATCGAGATAAATAAGTCGTTCATTAAAGTCACGTTGTAAAGTGCGTACTGACACATTAAATTCTTGTGCTAATCCTTTTAAGGATAAGGTTTCTCCTTTAAACAACTGGGTAATAATAAAGGCCAACCGTTGTGCCAAACGGTCATGCCGATGTTGAGATGATGACATAGACGTTATTCCGTTAAAGCAACCAATGAAAAGCCAATTTAGTCGCAAGAAAGGTGTTTTTGGCGTAAATAAGCCACAATAATGCACGCCGGCACCGTGACACGATAGGCAGGGCCTGCAAGATCAGATAATAACCAAGCTGAGCTTAGTGCTAATCCAATCGGTCCTGCGATAAATGCCAATGCTCGCTGAGCCGCGAAAAGAGTCCCAAATGTCGCGATACCGCCTAATGCGTTAATGACACTGATAGCCGATAACGTCGCTAATTCTAAAGCTGCAAAACCGGATGTTTTAATGGCAGCTTGCATGGCAATTAATATCAGTTGCGGGGTAGGGTTGGTCAGATTTAATTGTAACTCTTGAGCTAATTTTTTTAATTCCTCCTCTGTCATTTTATCTAAGCTTTTCTCAAAAACTTTTAATAAAAGATTTAATTCAATGATTTCTGTTTCACTATTTTTAGCGTAATTCACCTCCAACTTATCACAGACATCCGTTAATATTTCACGATACAACACACCTTTATTACCACGAAATAAACTCACTAAACTGTTAGCACCATAAGTTTGCAATTCTGCACAAATGGCAGGCCAATACTTTTGATGGTCAGGATAAAAGAGTTGATATTCAGGGGTGTTGGTTAACGTTTCAGACCAACGTTTTTCACCGTCTTTAATATCGTGTGTTAATACCGATAGCAGTAATGATAAATCTTCATTACTGCATTGCCCAATAAAAGATAAATCTGCATCAATACGATAAGTTGCCATCTTTGTATACCTCATTAAATATAAGATAGCATTACTATAAAATACCCGTCTGACAGGATATGGCTGGCAGATTGATTATTTTCGAACAATAAAAAAGACAAAAACGACAGGATGTGTCGTTTCAATGATAAAACCTTTGTTTGGCTTCGAGTGATTAATATATATCTAAGATTTTTTTGGTTATTTTTTCACTTTTTCTTTTTTTAGCTTATTTTTCGCCATTTCGACTGATGCCATACCATACCCTCTAAAACTCGGTATATAAAAAGATTTTTTTGCTAACGATATAAGGTAATTTTGAAAAGATTCTTTTTTATTATCATTATTGAAATAGTATTCATAATTTTCATTACCTTCATTAAAATCAGGATAAACAATAAGGGTTTTATCATTCTTCGTGGATGCAATAGAAACCACTTTTTCATATTTCTTTTTTATCCTATTTCTTGTTGTGCTGTTCCCTATACTTTCATATTGTTCAGCTGAGTTGATATTTTCTTTCACTGTGAAATATAAAACTTCACCTGTCCTATTTTCTGATTTAATAATTTTTCTCCAAATGCTATTTATTTCTCTTACTAGCTTTTGGTTAAAATGACAATCCCTTAAATAAAAATTAATATGAGCGTAGCAATAATTATTGGATTTTTTCTTAAGTAAAACCCAAAAATAGCCAATCACAAAATCTCGGCAAAAAGCGTGAGACCTAAGATTGTTAAAAAAGCGAGAGAGTACTTTTTTATATTCTTTTGCAAAAGTAGCGTAAGATTCATTATAACTTATTTCATCCATACCTAAAGAAACGCAAATCATATATCTTTTTTTATTTGCTGTTGTCAATTTATTATGATAATTTTCTATCTTTCTATAGAGTAATGCTTTTTTATAGATTTGTTCATGTAAAGAGTTTAAAATTTTTCTGGGAATATCATAGTTATAATCATTGAAATAATACTCATATAAATAATTTAATATTGATCCAAAAACTACCTTACCTTGATCCACTACCTCAATAAAGAAACAGTAATCCTGCATTAATCTTTCTATTTTTTCTATCAACGCCTTGTCAGCCTTAACTTCAATATAAGCATCTTTTTTGTCAGGTAACACAAAGTAAAAGTCTTCTCTCATTTCCTTTAAAATCATCATACAAACCTTATCATATTAAAAATAGATGTTATCTAAAAAAACACAATAGTTATCACATTTAAAATATACAAGTTATCACTTCACCTCGAAAATAAAAGGAAAAATAGATGATGATTAAAACTAATATCAGAGTAAAAACGGGGAAAGGAAACGCAAAAAAAGAGGGTATAGAAAGCATTTTTTTCTCAACAAAAGCTGAGGGTAAACTCCTTTTTGTTGGTATAGTAATATACCTATGATTGTTACATGATTATCTTTGTTACATATCCACTTTACTTATATGACTACTTTACTGATATCTCTCTCAGTGATAAAGATGAGTAAGTCATCACTAAGCACTCTCGCAGTAATATATATTAAGCATTCATATTAACTCACCAATAACTATTTAATTAAACCATTAACAATAAATTACAAAGTAAAAAATAAACATTCTATCCATTGATATGAACAAACCCATTATCAAGGATAAATATCATGTTTATTAACTACCCTGACGAGAGTTACAATTCGTCTTACCTAACAATCATTCACAATGTGATTAATGATGCGTTGAATTCATTATCACGTATTATTGCTATTCGTGTTGATCTACGTTTCCCTTATTCATCTATTGATATTCCACCTAATAATAAAATAATGACACGCTTTATCGAATCACTCAAAGCAAAACTAATCAGTGACACGAGAAGAAAAGAGAAAGCTTGGGGTAGGCGTCTCAATAATCCATTACATTATGTTTGGGTAAGAGAATACGGTGAAAGGAATAAACAAAAACATTACCATCTTCTTTTATTATTGAATAAAGACATCTATTACACATTAGGTCGATATAATGAAAGTGATAATGGCTTATCTTCCATTATCCAATCCGCTTGGTGTGGCGTACTTAATATTAATTACCCTGCTAACGCTTCTTTAGTGCATTTTACAAAGCAAGGTAAATATTATTTAGATAAAAACTCACCTTCTTTTAAACAAGACTTAGATTCTCTTTTAACACGTGTAAAATACTTGGCTAAGCATCATACAGAAGATTATAACGATGCTTATCGTTCGATTGGTTATAGCCTCTAATAGTCTTTTTTTACACAGAAGAGTAATGATATAGAAGTCATACTCTTCCTTAAATTAAGAGACGACTTCTGCCTTTTTATTCCCATAAAAGACAGGAGCATTATCATGAATACCCAATCTATTTCTTTATTAGACGATGAATTAGTCGATATGAAGTTTATTACGCAGTTTACTAAATTAACGGATAAATGGTTTTATAAACTCATTAAAGACGGTCAGTTTCCTAAACCCATTAAACTAGGACGAAGTTCACGTTGGTACAAACACGAAGTAGAAACTTGGCTAAAAGAACAAATTGCTAAATCAAGAAAATAATCACCTCTTATTTTTATTTATTATATTCTCCTTATCCATTAATTAAATTATTCCATTTCAATCACGCTTATCATGTTAATCTATGAGGAATAACTATATCTGTCGTTTCTATTATTATTATTAATACATTTATCTATAATCCGTAAACCACCAGCCTAAATTATAGAGGGTGGGTTATTTATTATAATATGGATGCGTTCGATTTATACACGTTTAATACAATGAGTTTATCAAAAATAATACGTATTATTAACTATACTAATTATTAGGCTGTTTCCTTTCCCCTACCCTCAACACATCAAAAAAAGAATGGTCTTAGAAATAAATATAATGCTTTGATAACAAATAAAATATTTATTTAATATAAATTTATCTTGATTTTTGTATGTCAATTTAGCTAAATAGCACACATTAAAATAAAGAAATAAATTTAATCAATCCAAAATTATTAATATTTATGGTGTTTTTTCTGCTTATAAATCAATCAGTAATTTATTTTAAACACGGTATATATAACTTAGGATAATAGGAATTACTAATATAATGAATATGAAGTGCGACTTTACACGGATGTTTTTATTCTCTTTTTGTTTTTTCTCTGCGTCGTTAATGGCAGCCCCTGAATTTACACCCTCAGAAAAAGCCGCCACGATTGATGCTAATGAGCAACAGCGTCAGCAAGAACGTGAACGGGTATTACAAGCGCAAAATATGCCTGAGGTTGATACTCGTCTTTCTCGTCCAAATATCAGTCAGCCTGACTATCCACTTGATGAAAATCCCTGTTTTGTGATTAATTCTATTTCACTGGAAGGTGATGCTTCTACTGATTTTCAGTGGGCGTTAAAGGCAGTTGATAATGCGAAAGGGCGTTGTCTAGGTGGACAAGGCATTTTGCTTGTAGTCAATAAAGTTGAAAATGAAATTTTATCAAAAGGCTATGTCACTACACGGGTGATGGTACAAGAACAAGATCTTACCCAAGGTCATCTAACGTTAATCCTACAGCCTGGTCGTATTAATAAAGTTCGTTTTGAAGATAACGTCTCTTGGCGAGCTCGTTTGTGGAATGCCATTCCCGCCTCAAAAGGGGATATTCTTAACTTACGCGATATTGAACAAGGGCTAGAAAATTTTAAACGAGTCCCTAATGTGACTGTCGATATTAAAATCGAGCCGGGTGAAAATGAAGCGACCAGTGATTTAGTCGTCAGTTGGCAAGAAAAGCGACCTTTTCGTTTAAGCTTAGGTTTGGACGATAGTGGATCAAAAAGTACTGGACGTTATTTAGGAGCTGCAACGCTCTCTGTTGATGCCCCTTTTGCCCAAAACGATCTATTTTATGCCAATGTGGGTAAAGATTTTTTTGATAATGGGCCTTTTGGTAATCGTACTTATACCTTTAACTATTTTATTCCTGTTGGTAATTGGGGATTTGCCGCTAATTATAACCACTATACCTATCATCAAAACATTCCTAATGCGAATGAGATATTGCGCTACAGCGGTGAAAGCGACAATACCCAATTTACCGTATCCCGATTGCTATTTCGTAATCAGTTTCATAAAACCACACTCAATATGCGGGTCTATCGCAAGCATTCTACCAATGCGGTCAATGGGATTGATATTGACCAACAACACCGCCGAACCGCAGGGTGGGAAATCGGTTTTAACCAGCGGAGTTATTTCGGTAATGCCACCTTAGATGCCAACCTCAACTGGCGCCGTGGTACGGGGGCATTTGGTGCTCTACGTGCCCCCGAAGAAGACACTCACAGTGGGAGTGCCAGAACCGGACTTTTTTTAGGTGATATCGGTTTTAATCAGCCTTTTGCTTTAGGTGAACAGCCTTGGCGCTGGAATACCTCGCTACGTGGTCAATGGAGTCAACATGCCTTAACTCCACAAGACAGAATGGCAATCGGTGGACGTTATACCGTTCGTGGTTTTGATGGTGAACAGATGCTTTCTGGTGAAAAAGCCCTGCTTTGGCGCAATGACATTGCGTGGAACCTGTTTTCTCAAGGACAAGAGCTCTATTTAGGTATCGACTATGGTCGTGTTGAAGGACAAAACACACGCTACCTCGTGGGACACCAATTAGCGGGTACAGCATTGGGTTTACGCGGCTCACTATGGTCTCGAATAAGTTATGACGTTTTTGTGGGTACACCACTTTATAAACCCGAAGGTTTCCATACTTCAGGTGCGACCGCTGGTTTTAATCTTAATGTAGAGATTTAGTCTTTCTGTGGCAGTTATTCCCTTGGTTTAACTAATCCTTTCTCTTTTTTTGGATTGTTGATTTTAAAGGTATTATTTATGAATAAGCATTGTTATCGCCTTATCTTCAGCCGTACCCATGGGGAATTACGTGTTGTTTCAGAACTAACCAAAAACCACAGTACAGAAACAGGGCAAACAAGAGGCTCCCAAGGTACTCGGATATGGGTCACACTTCGGCGTAGTGCTTTTTTACTTTGGTTGGCGTTAGGTTCTCCTTACGTATTGGCTGATGGTATTGTTGCTGATAACAACGCACCACAAAATCAACGACCAGAAGTCATTAATACTCAAAATGGTCTACCACAGGTTAATATCAGTGCGCCTAATGAGGCGGGAATTTCTCATAACCAATACAAACAATTCGATGTCGATCAACGCGGTGCTATTTTAAATAACTCAGCGGTAATGACGTCAACACAGACCGCAGGCATGATCCAAGGTAACGCTAATCTAGATCCTAACAAGGCTCCAGCACGTGTTATCTTAAATGAAATTAATAGCAACAATCCTAGCCAACTCAAAGGCTTTTTAGAAGTCGCAGGTGGCAAAGCCCAAGTTATTATCGCTAACCCTTCGGGCATTATTTGTAATGGTTGCGGCACGATCAATGCGGGTCGAATGACGCTAACAACGGGTAAACCTCAAGTTAATCATGATGGTAGTTTAGCGGGATATCGTGTTGAAAGTGGCGTTATTCATGTTGAAGGTGGTGGGTTAAATGGAGATAGTCGCCATGATACACAATACGTTGATCTGCTCGCCCAAGCGGTAAAAATCAATGCAGGCGTGTGGGCAAAAGAAAAAATTGAAGTTGTCGCAGGGCGTAATCATATTGATACGCAAAACAATGCCACGGCACTTGAACAAAAAGAGAAGACTGCAAAACCGGAATTTGCCATTGATATGGGACAAATGGGGGGAATGTACAGTGGTCAAATTAAAATGGTGGGCACTGAACAGGGCGTTGGTGTACGTAATCAAGGTGGTCATCTACAAGCCAATAAAACCTTAACGGTGACAAGCCAAGGGCAACTCGTTTGGCAGTCAACAAAAACGCAAGAAGCAGTGACACAAGCAGGTGGCGATATTAACCTGATTGCCAAAGAAGATCTTATTCATCAAGGTAAACTTCATAGTGGCGGTCAGTTACGTGTAGAAAGTCAAGACGGTGCGTTGAAGCAATCAGGCACATTAGCCGCAACAAAAGACGTGACTTTAATTGCCCAAAAAGAGATCCAAACACAAGGAAATTTACTGGCGGGCAGTGATCTTAATAGCCAAATCATCCAAGACGCAAATCTCACCTTAAACAGCCAAAATAATATTCGCGCTCAAGGTAATTTACTGAATAAAAAAGCGATTAATATTACGGCAAAACAGGTCGATTTAAGCCAAAGCCAAATTGCTACTTCAACGTTAGCGATAAAAGCAACACAAGGTGATGCTCGTTTAGACAATGCACGAGTTGATACCCATAAAGTTGATGTTATCGCAACGGGGAATATTTCTTCTCAACAAGCCAAAATAAAAGCCCAATCTTGGGATATCGATGGGAATCATCTTTTCAACCAAAAAGGTATTTGGACACAAACAGGAAAAAGTGAAAGTCGTTTTGCATTAAAAAGCCTATTTGATAATACGAAAGGCAGTGTTGAAGCTTATCAATTATCCCTTAATGGCCAAGACTTAAATAATACCGATGGGCGTTTAGTGACGTTAAATAACTCGCAACAACATTGGCAATTTGCTCAATCTATCAATAATCAACGTGGCGAGTTAGGGAATAATGGGAATTTACAGCTTGATACTCAACATCTTAATAATGAGTCAGGGAGTATTAAAAGCCCAACGCAATTAATAATAACAGCAAAATCAGGGATTAATAATCAAAAAGGTCAGCTTCTTTCTGGTGAACAGCTTATTTTAAATACGGACAATTCTCTTAATAATCAATCCGGAAAAATAAACAGTAACCAAATTGACATTAAGACGTCTTTATTCAATAACACGCAAGGACAGCTAGTTGGTCAAGATACTTTAACGCTTTCTACCCAAAAGACATTAACCAATACTCAAGGTTTTATTGGTGCGGGTAAAGCATTAACGTTGTCTGCACAAGGTGATTTAAATAATCAAGCAGGCATTGTGCAAAGCGAATCTCTATTTAACCTTGTTGCCAACCATGTTGATAATCAAGAAGGACAATTACTTTCTGGTCATCAAATGAAAGTGAAAGCAGCTTCATTAAGCTCATCGAAAGGTAATATCAGTGCAAAAGAGATTGATCTTAATGCAAATACGGTCAGTAATGTTGCGGGAAAAATTATTGGTCAAGATAGGTTAACGCTCTCAACGCATCAATTGCTCGATAATACACAAGGTACATTATTAACAAATAAAGCTTTGGTGCTTTTAAATGAAAATAACCTTATCAATGATAATGGTCTGATACAAAGTGGCGAAATTGCGAAGATTGATGCTCAAAATATTAGCAATAATCAAGGTAAGCTTCTTGCTGGTCAACAGATAACATTAACCACTCCAAAAAACCTCGATAACCAAAAAGGTGAAATCAGCGCCAAATCGTTAGCCGTCACCACCGATCAGTTAACAAACCAACAAGGTAAATTGGTTGCCACTGACAATCTCGACCTTATTGCTCACCAATCTCTTAATAATACTCACGGTTTATTGGAAGCAGGGAAAACACTAAAGATAACCACCGCAGGACGTTGGAATAATCAAGAAGGGATCACCCAAGCAGGGCATCAAGTTATTGCCAGTGCTGATGCCATTGATAATACCCAAGGGCAGTTACAATCAGGGGATAAACTTACCTTCAAGACGACTCATGATGTCATCAATACATTAGGTAAAATAACTGCACAACACCTTTTACAGTGGCAAGGTCACGATAATAACCAATTTAATAATAATAACGGGTTACTGCAAAGTAATGGCACGCTAACGTTAGAAGGCGGGGCACTGAGCAATCAACAGCAAGGCAATATCTTTAGCCAAAAGGCGCTACAGTTAGTGCTAAAAGGTGATTTACTTAATCAACATGGCAAAATCACGAGTAATGAAAATAGTGTGATTAAAGCGAATAATCTTATCAATACACAAGGTGAGATAAATTCCCTTAATACACTCAATATTGATTTATTGGAGCAACTGGATAATCGCCAAGGTCGCCTGTTTAGTCAATCATCACAACACTTACAAGCCACGGATATTCTCAATGCCAAAGGTTGGATGGGCAGTTTAGACACATGGTTTGCAAAAGCATCAGCCTTTAATAACCAAACGGGACAAATACAGAGCCAAAAAGAGGCCTCTTTAGTTGCTAATACCTTTGATAATACAAATGGATTGCTTCAATCTAGCGATAGCGCTCAATTACGTATTGCTAAGAGTATAAACAATACCCAAGGTAAAATTAGTGCACAGAATACAGTTGATGCACAAGGTACACAGCCTAACGGTGCTATTGAAACGGTTAACAATATTGCTGGTCAATGGTTAGCAGGCAACAGACTCAATTTACATGTACTCAATCTCGATAATTCACAGCATGGCTTGTTATATAGCCAACAGCATACACAGTTAGCGGTGGATAATGCCCTGAATAATCGTCAAGGAAAAATTCAAAGCGGTGATAATCTCGCCTTAACCGCCAAAACGCTATACAACCAATCAGGTTCAATTGATGGTCAGCAAGGGATAACGCTGACACTAGCGGATTTACTCGATAACTCACAGGGTAAAATAAGAAGTAATCAACACCAATCCATTTATGGCTCTAGAATTCAAAATCATCAAGGCCATATCAGTAGCCAAGGTGAATTAACGGTTAATGGTGCACAGCTTGATAATACGCAAGGTATGCTGATTAGCCAGAAAAACAGCCATTACGATATTGAACACATTAATAATAATGCAGGGAAAATACACAGTGGCCAGTCATTAACGCTGACTGCAACTGATCTTCAAAATCAGCAAGGCCAGCTCGTTTCAACACAGGCGTTAAAGGTTAATACCGCTCAATTAGATAATCATAATAACGGTATTTTAAGTAGCCAAGATGCCCTTAATATCACCACAAACACGCTAAATAATCGCGATAATGGCTTAATTTGGGGTACCACCCAAAATGTGATTTCAGCAAAAAATATTGATAACACCCAAGGGCGCCTACAAAGTAATGGATTGTTATCCTTAAATTCTCTCTCTTTATTAAATAACCAAAAAGGGCATATTTTAGCTAATGGGGTGATTGCGATAAATGCGAAAGACGCCCCTATTGCCTCAACCTTAATGTTATCGAATCAACGTGGCGTTATTCAAAGTGGTGATAAGCTTACGTTGAATACTCAGACGTTAGATAATCAAGGTGGTACCTTACAAAGCCAAAATGCATTAGCGCTGACAGCAAACCAAGATTATACCCAACGTGATGGAGATATTTTAAAGAGCAATCAATCTGTTTCTCTGACGATTACTGGCGTATTGAACAATATAGGTAACTGGTTATTACCCGCTTCACTGACGATAAAAAGCCAAGACGTGATCAACTCAGGCACATTAGTCAGCCGTGCATTTAATC